>JAOZTH010000087.1 GCA_029939245.1 Arcobacteraceae bacterium | reverse complement strand
TGGTGCCTTGTCGGAAGCTGGGAACCTTTCGACAATTTTATCAAAACAAACTTAAAAAAGAAGCAACTGTTTCCATTTTGGAAACAGTTCAAAAAGAAGGCACAAGAGAAATCAAAAGAGATATTGAATACTATAATTTAGATGCTATTATGTCGGTCGGATACCGTATAAACTCTAAAAATGCCACCTTGTTTCGTATCTAGGCTACCAAAACCTTGAGACAGCATATCACACGAGACTGGGCATTAAATAAAAAATTATTAAAATCAAAAGAAAGCTTATATTTAGAAGTTTTAGATAATATACAAAAACTATCAAAAACCAACGACCAAACATCAAATACACAGATGATAAAGAAAAGATGATAGGATTGGTTTTGTGTTGTTGCAAAAGTAGTTTAAAAAGGAAAAAGATGAATATAGAAAAACAATATATCACAAAAGATATAAAACCACCAAACCCAAAAGAGATACTCAAACAACAGTTCGCACACTGCTTTGACAAAAACGGTGAGTTTGACTTTGAGAAGTTCAGACAAGAGTTGTCGCAAAACAGCGACACAAACTTCTCTCAAGAGAGCTATGGTATAACCTGGCTTGGCAAAAGTTATGCCAGACTACTTGCTACCGATGAGGCTACTACGCTACTAAGTGAAGATGAAAAGTTCAACCAAAAAGAGCAGAACAAAAACAGCGAAAACCTACTCATAAAAGGCGACAACATAGAGGTGCTCAAACACTTGTCAAATGCCTACTACGACAAAGTGAAGATGATATATATAGACCCACCATACAACACAGGAAGTGATGGTTTCGTATATAGTGACGATAGAAAATTTACAGCCCATGAGTTGTCACGCCTTGCAGGGATAGATGACGATAAAGCAAAAAGAATACTGAGTTTCACACAAAGCAGTAGCAACTCACACTCTGCTTGGCTTACATTTATCTATCCACGGCTTTATATAGCCAAACAGTTATTAAGAGATGACGGAGTGATATTTATAAGTATAGATGACAACGAAGTAGCACAGCTGAGACTATTGATGGACGAGATATTTGGAGAGGAGAATTTTGTCAGCAATATCGTATGGGAAAGCAACAAAAATATCATGAAAGGAAGCAATCATATACGAAAAGATCATGAATATATACTGTGCTATAGAAAGAACGAGAGCTTACAAAATTTTAAGATGGAAAATAAATTTTTAAAATTTTCAAATCCAGACCAAGACCCAAAAGGACAATGGCTCAATACAAATGCCACATACTCAAATGGTGGACATGAATATCCTATAAAATTGCCATCTGGAAAACAAATCATAAGAAAGTGGCGATTTACAGAACAAGAATATATTCAAGGAAAAGTTGCTTTGTATTTTTTCAATGGCAATGTGCCACGGATGAAAATATACAAAGATGATTATGATTTGTTTAACAAAACACCATCATCACTCATCACAGAATTTAGCACAACAACTGGCAACAATGATCTAGAAAAAAAACTAAACAAAAAAGATGTATTTCAAAATCCTAAAGATAGCAATCTTATCAAATATCTATTATCTTTTACTACAACAAAAGATGATATAATCCTCGACTTTTTTGCAGGTTCTGGCACCACAGCCGATGCCGTAATGCAACAAAACATAGAAGATGCAGGCGCACGAAAGTTTATATTGGTTCAGCTACCAGAGCCTATAGACCCCAAAAAAAGCAAAACTGCTTATGATTTTGTCAAAGATGAGCTAAAAGTAGAACACCCTACTATATTTGATATAACCAAAGAGCGTATCATAAGAAGTGCCGAAAAAATAAAAACAGACAACACTCACTCAAAAGACCCAAAAGACCTATCGGGACACGACTTGGGATTTAAGATATTTGAGACTATATCAAACGATACAGGAGTATGGAGTGACTATATTATGAGTGCTGAAGAGTTTGACAAGCAGTCGGTCATGTTTGATGAGAGCAAATTGAGACCAAATGATATAAAAACACTGCTAACTACTTGGAAAACTTACGACAATATCCCACTGACACAAGAGCTACGAACTTTTGACTTCGACGGCTACACTGGCTATAGTAGCGATAGACGGCTGTATCTTATGGACAAAGGATTTACAACAAAACATCTAAAAAAACTTTTAGAGCTCATAGATAGCGACCCAAAGTTCAATCCATCTACTATAGTAGCCTTTGCTTATAACTTCACATCGATAAGTATGAGACAAATAGCAGAAAATAGCAGAAACTTTGCCAACAAAAAGGGCATAGATATAAACTTTGTCATGAGGTATTAGCTATGGCGAAATTTAACTTCGAAAGAAACCTACCACACCAACAAAAGGCAGTGTCATCAACTGTAGCAGTATTTGATGATATAGATGTGCGACAACCACAAGGCACAAAAAGGCACATGATCAACCCTGTTTTTGATACCAAAACAAAGATACGATACAGAGACAATATAGTCAAAATACAAAAACAAAACGGCATAAAACCAGATGCCGAACAAGGTAGCAATGTGTTGGATATACTCATGGAGACAGGCACAGGCAAGACATATACATATACCCAAACTATGTTTGAACTACACAAGCTATACGGAGTGTTTAAGTTTGTCATCGTAGTGCCTACTTTGTCTATAAAAGCTGGGACTGTTGATTTTCTAAGTTCCAGTAGTGCTAGGGAGCATTTCAAAGAGTTATATAGCGGAGCTATTTTGAGCCTACATATAGTCCAAAGCAAAAAGGCAAAAAAAGGCAAAAAATCTATCATACCACAAGCCATAAAAGATTTTGCCGAGACAGGAAGCTATGAGAAAAACACTATCCAAGTGCTTATCATAAACGCAGGTATGATAAACTCACCTACTATGACAGACAGACAAGACAAGAAAAAAACCCCTTTTGAAGCTATAGCCGATACAAGACCATTTATGATAATAGACGAGCCACACAAGTTTGCCAAAGAAAACACAACATGGCAAAATATACTAAATATGAAACCACAACAGATACTGAGATATGGAGCTACATTTCCACAAAAAGATATAAAACGAAAAGATATTTTCACAGGCAAGACAGAGACTATCAAAAAAAAGGACTATCAAAACCTCATATATATCTTGTCGGCGGTTGATTCGTTTGCCAACAATCTGGTCAAAGGAGTCATAGGACACATAACCGAATTTGAAGACGGACAAAATATCACAGTGAGACTCATCAGCACAGATGGAGTGGAGGCGGGATTTGAGCTGACAACATCAAAAATCAAAAAGTCATATAAAGTAGCCAAAAAGCAAAGCATGGAAAAGATAGATCCAGCTATGAGCGACTTGTATATAGAAAATCTAAACAAAACGACAGTCATGCTATCAAATGGACTCTCTCTAAAAAAGGGCGACAAGATAAATCCATATTCATATAGTCAAACTTTACAAGATACCATGATACAAAAAGCTATCAAAAATCACTTCAAGATAGAGCAAAAGTTTCTCACACTTGAGACAAAGATCAAGCCATTGACACTGTTTTTTATAGACAATATACACGAATATAGAGACAAAGAGGGACACACCAGGCAAACGGTCGAAAAATATATAAAAATAGAAGCCACAAACCTACTCAAAACAGAGACAAACGAGTTTTATAGGCAGTATTTAGAAAAAACTTTGAGTGATGTATCAGCTACTCATGGTGGATATTTTTCACAAGACAACAGCGACAAAGATGAGATGATAGAAAAAGAGGTAGTAGAGATACTGCACGACAAGCAAGCTATGTTAAGCTTAGAAAATCCACGGCGATTTGTATTTTCTAAGTGGACTTTGCGAGAGGGCTGGGACAATCCAAACATATTTCAAATATGCAAACTTAGAAGTAGCGGTAGCGAGATATCAAAACTCCAAGAAGTAGGTCGTGGGTTGCGATTGCCTGTAAATCAATACGGACACAGAGTCAAGCACGAGCAGTTTTATCTAAACTATTTTGTAGACTGGACTGAAAATGATTTTATAGATAAACTTATAAATGAGATAAACGACAAGACAGGGGCATTGTCTATAGATGATGTGCCAGATAAACTACACGAAAATATGATCAAACTAATCTATGAAAAATACCACATAGCAGAAGACAAATTGCTCGAAACTCTTGATGACAAAAAACTTATCAAAAGAACAAATGAATTTTTAAAAGGTGGCTTTGAATATATCAAAGCAAATTATCCCAAGATATTTGAAGGGGTTGATTCAAATAAGATACGAATGGCAAAAGCAACAGGCGAAAAATCAAAAGCCAATATAAGAAAACAAAAGTATCCACTGCTTAAGGAGTTATGGGAAAAACTAAACCAAAAAGTGGTGCTACAATACAACATAAAAGATGAAAAAGAGTTCAAAAAGTTGTTTGTAGATTTTTTGACAAACCATACCGCTCTTTGTGTAGCGCAACTACGAGAAAAAAAGATAAAAGTAGAGATAAAAGATAGTCAAGCGACAGCTTATGAATACGTCAATATCACAGACGATGATATCATAGCTATATCTACTATGCGATATGATGATTTTCTAAGACAACTTTCAAGTGCTTTGTATATAAACCCAAAGACACTTCATGGGTGTTTTGTAGATACAGATACACAGATACAAAGATATCTAAATCAAACCACCATAATAATATTTAAACAAAAGTTTGATGACTACTTGACATATCAAGCGATGACTAAATTTAGCATAGAGTATCAAAATGTGAGAAGTCAAATACACCCTACTAAACTCACACACAAAGACGGCATGATAAAAGATGAGATAATGGCTTCTAGCATAGGTAGGCATCTATCGACAGAAAAAGTAGCAGACAGCTATATATTTGAAGAGCTGTTTTTTGACTCAAATCTGGAAAAAGAAAACATAAAGACAAATATAGAAAGTGTAGTAGTGTTTAGCAAAATACCAACAAACTCTATAAAAATACCGATATCTGGTGGCAAAAGCTTTTCTCCTGATTTTGCATATGTTTTAAAATTTGGCGATGGAACCAAAAATATAAACTTCATAGTAGAGACCAAAGATACAGATGAACAAAGCCTAAGAGATATTGAAAAACAAAAGATAAGACACACAGAGATATTGTTTGGCGGTGCTGTCAAGATAAAGTTTGAGACACAGTTTAAAGATGAGAAAATAAGCAGTATGATAAAAGATATATACGACAAAAAAAGTAGTTGATAACGATAGATAATATGACCAAAAACACAACTCAAACAAAGGAAACATATGAACCAAACCAACACAATAGCTACAGACAATATCCAAGACAAGATATTTACCTTGAGAGGGTATCAAGAACAAGGAAAAGCAAATAAAACAAGAGAATCGCTTTTCGCTTTAGCGAAAAACTTTCTGTGAAATTTTTATGAACTTTTATTCATTAAAAACTGCTCCTTCTATGAGCTACAGAGGTTTTCAGAGGCGCCCTTAAGTTTCTTTAGATAAAATACAATACTTTTTGTATAGATAACCGCCATATTTGTATAACTAAGACAAAAACTACACCTATAGTGCTGGTATCTATACGAGCAAGTAAAGCAAAAGCGGAGACTATCATGTGGTCAAGAGTGCCTGAAGCAAGGCAAA
>JAOZTH010000086.1 GCA_029939245.1 Arcobacteraceae bacterium | reverse complement strand
AGAACTCAATGAAATTGAGAAAATTATTGAAGAAAATTATGAAAAATTTACAAAAGCATGGGAGGGATATTTTGGAAACCGAAGTTACAAATATATCTAGCCATGGATTGTGGATATTATCAGATGAAAAAGAATTTTTCTCTCTTTTGAAAATTTTCCATGGTTCAAAGACAAGACAATCCGTGATATTACTAATGTTGAGAGTTTTGGGCATGGACATCTGTATTGGGAAAATTTAGATGTAGATCTAAGCTTGGAGATGATAGAACACCCAGAAAGATTTCCACTCCTATCAAACAGTCAACAAACCGAGCAAACCGACCAGCAATTCATCGGCTAAAAGTTTAACAATACAGGTCACCATCTCACAAGACCGATTTGAGACAATTTTATCTCAACCACATGAGCAAGTTTTTGTGAAATCTCACAAGTCTTGCCTACTATAAGAAAAAAAAGATAATATAACACAAAAAGGATAAAATATCAAAAATATAAACAAATATATGTTTTCATATATCACCACCATAACTTTACTTTCACTTCTTGCTATAGGTGCAGGGGTGGCGACTATACTAGAAAACGACTTCGGCACATCAACTGCAAGAGTGCTAGTGTATAGCCACTGGTGGTATGAAGTAGTGCTAACACTTACTAGCATAAACCTCATAGGCATAATGATAAGCCGAAAGATGTACAAAAAGTTCAACGGCAGAACTCTGTTTCACTTTTCATTTGTCGTCATGCTACTAGGTGCTACTATGACTAGATACATGGGATACGAGGGTATCATGCATATACGAGAGGGCAAAACACAGAGCGATATGGTGTCACTAGAGCCATATATCATAGCTACGATAGAAAAAGACGACAAGACATATAAAGCTACATTTCAAAAAGAGTTCAGTGCCATAGGCGACAACAGTTTTGTATGGACTATGGGCTACGGCGACAAATCTATGACAATATCTATGAGTGACTATAAGTTTGTCAAAGATGGACAATCGCAGACAAATATAGTCGGTATGGATATAACTATAGGCGATGAGACAAAAAATATCACTCTGTCAGGCACTCGTGGAGCTACAGGCGAAAAACAAAAGCTAGAGTTCTCATCTGGCGAAAAAGTGGCGCTGTCATATGGCTCAAAGATGATGTCCGTGCCGTTTGCTATACGACTAAATGAGTTTGCATTAGACAGATACCCTGGTAGCGATGCTCCGTCCTCTTATGCCAGTGAAGTGACTGTGCTAGACAAAGATATAAAAAAGAACTACAGGATATATATGAACAGCACATTAAAACATGGTGGCTATCAATTTTTCCAAAGCTCATACGACCAAGATGAGCAAGGCACAGTGCTATCGGTAAACAATGACCCTGGCACCACTCCTACTTATATAGGGTATTTTCTGCTTACTTTGGGACTGCTTATGAACTTGTTTGATAGCAAAAGTAGGTTTAGCCGACTATCTAGATATATCAAGCAGTCAGTAGGTCTGTTTGCTATAGCGATGATGGCGCTAGTATCTCAGCCGTCATATGCCCAAGATAACCAAACCGATGAAAACCGCACAGATGAAAACCGCACAGAGTATTTCAAAACATTCAAGCAAAATTCCACTGAAGTATCCAAGATGTTCGGACAACTTGTCGTCCAGTCCTCTATGGGTCGTATGAAACCGCTAGACACTCTAAACCAAGAGATAGTGCAAAAACTCACGAGAAAATCAAGCTTTATGGGCTTTAGCGCAGACCAGATAGTGCTAGGTATGCTTACTCGCCCTGAGATGTGGGGTGATGTCAAGATGATAACTATCAAAACACCCAAGCTTAAAAAATTTTTAGGTATAGATGAAAGCAGAAAATATATAGCATTTAACGAAGTGTTTATAGATGGCGAGTATAAACTAGCCCAGCAGAGCAAAAAAGCAAATGCCCTATCGCCAAACCATAGAGGCACTTATGAAAAAGATATATTAAAGATAGACGAGAAGTTAAGCATCGCTTTTCAGGTATTTCAGGGCAATCTGTTTAGGATCTATCCACAAGATACAAACGGTTCAAACAACACAAACAACAAATGGTCAAATCCCATAGATGCAATACAAAATTTCACAGGACAAAACCAAGAAGTCGTAGAGCAGATGACCAGAGGTTTCGTAGGTTCGGTAGTAGATAACAACTGGGAGAAAGCTAAGCAATATCTAGGCTTCATATCTATGTATCAGCACAAATTGGGTGGCGATGCGATGATAAGTTACAAGCTAGTGCGAGCGGAGATATTTTTCAACAAACTAGGTATTTTTCCAAATCTTACTTTGCTATATATCTTTTCTGGGTTGATACTTTTTGGCATAGCATTTGTGGGAGTGTTTCGACAAAAAAATCTCTCAAATAAGATATTTGCCACTATTCTTGTGGTGTTGGGTCTGCTATTTGTAGCTCATACATTTGGGTTAGGGTTACGATGGTTCATCAGCGGTCATGCTCCGTGGAGCGATACTTATGAGTCGTTAGTATATATAGCATGGTCTGCTATGTTTGCCGGGTTGTTTTTTTTCAGGCGGTCTATATTTGCCCTAAGTGCCACCGTGACTATGGCAGGTATATTTATGTTTACAGCACACTTAAGCGGTATAGATCCACAGATAACCAACCTAGTGCCAGTGCTTAAATCCTATTGGCTGACTATCCATGTCTCTGTCATCACAGGTTCGTATGGGTTTCTAGCCATAGGTGCTATGCTAGGGTTTGTCGTCATGGTGCTGTTTATAGCCAGAGATGACAAAAGACCACACATAGACAAGACTATATATCAGCTATCGGCTATAAATGAAGTTGCCTTGATAGTAGGCTTGTCTATGCTAGTAGTCGGCAACTTCATAGGTGGAGTATGGGCAAACGAATCGTGGGGACGATACTGGGGCTGGGATCCCAAAGAGACTTGGGCATATGTATCTATAGTGGTATATATCATCGTGCTTCACTTGAGATTTATCAAGCCACTTAACAACCCGTTTGTGTTTGCCGTAGCTTCGACACTGGCTTTTGGTGCTATTCTCATGACATATTTTGGAGTAAATTTTTATCTAAGTGGCATGCACTCATATGCTACAGGCGACCCCGTGCCTGTGCCTACTTGGGTATATGTGCTGTGTGGTTTGGTGTTTGTCGTCATAGCTATATCATCGAGAAAAAGAGAGTTAAAAGCGGATTTTTGAGATAGTTTAAGAAAATTGTGATAAAATGTGTAAAATTTAAAAAGGATGATTATGAAAAAGATTTTTGGATTTGTAGCGATATTGTTTGCTACATATAGTTTCGGTAGTGCGGAGTTGAACCTAAACAGCAACTCTATAGGTGCTTTGGTTGATTGGCAAATACACAAAAAGGGATATACCAACTACTATCTAGGTGTGAGATATGTGAACAATGGCAAAGTTACAATAGGCGGACACACACACGATGGAGATGGAGCCAAGTCAACCCTAGCTTCATTTAACTTCAAGATGATGAATCAATACAGATATAGAAAGCACAACATACAAGGCTTTGGTCTGGGTATGGGAGCAAGTGCTGAGTATATTGACTTTGATGAAGGTAGCCAAGACTTCGTAGCTGTGCCACTTCGCCTATATGGCAATATGCAGTTTGACTATCGTATATCGTTTGATGTTGATCTAGCCTATGCACCTGAGATATTGACACTTCAAGATGGTGTAGAATATACCGAACTCAAAGCGAAGTTTAACTTTAGAGTGATAGACAATGGCTATGTATTTGCTGGGTTTAGGCATATAACTGCAAAATATGATTATACCGATGACAATGACAACGATAGAAAATACACTATCAAGCTAGACAGAGATATATTTGGTGGATTTAAGATAGTATTTTAGAGGCTTAAGTCTCAAGGTAAGACACTTCTAAAAATATCTTATAGTTTTAGAAGTGTCTTATCAAATAAACAGAAAAGGTGGTGATTTTGATGCCTGGCATTAAAGTTAAGTCTGAAGAGTCTTTTGAAGAAGCTTATCGACGATTTAAAAAGCAATGCGACAGAAGTTTGATAGTAACAGAAACAAGAGCGAGAAGATATTTTGAACCAAAGACGGAAATCCGTAAAAAACAAAAGATCAATGCAAAAAAGAAAATGCTAAAAAAACTCTACATGCTACGAAGATACGAGTCAAAACTCTAGAAGACAACCCAAAGGGATGAGCAGTTTGCTTGTCCCTTTTTTATTGGAGAAATATGAACAACACAAACTTATATGACAAACTAAAACAACACAAATTTATAATATCTGGTCCATGTGTCATAGAAAACGAATCTATGGCGATGTATCTAGCGGAAAATATCAAGAATATAGCCAGCCTGCAAAACTTTACATATATATTTAAGGCCAGTTTCGACAAAGCAAACAGGACATCGCTAGATAGCTACAGAGGTCCGGGACTCGACAAAGGACTAAAAATACTACAAAAAGTCAAAACCCAGTTTGACCTGCCTATCACGACAGATATACACGAGCCATCTCAAGCTACTGCTATAGCCCAAGTGGCAGATATCATCCAGATACCTGCATTTCTCTGTAGGCAAACCGACTTGCTAGTAGCCAGTGCCAAAACAGACAAGATAATCAACATAAAAAAGGCACAATTTTTAGACGGCAAAGATATGCTATATCCGCTCAACAAAGTAAAAAACAGCGGCAACGACAAGATCATGCTCACCGAGCGAGGCAGTATGTTTGGGCTAGGTAACTTAGTCGTGGATTTTCGACAGATTATCGATATGAAAGAGTTCGGCTATCCTGTAGTGATGGATGTAACCCATAGCACACAGCGACCATCGTCTCTAGGTGGCAAAAGTGGAGGTGATAGAAAATACGCTCCATATATGGCGAAGCTAGCTCATGCGGTAGGAGTGAGTGGATTCTTTTTTGAAGTGCATGAAAACCCAGAGGTTGCATTGAGTGATGGACCAAACATGGTGTATCTAAAAGATTTTGAAAATATATTAAAAAGCTTGTCGTGAGCGAAAAAGAGTTATATGACAAGCTTAAAATAGTAGTCAAAGAAAAAGCACTTAAATACACCAAACAACGAGAGTTAATACTAGGAACCATATACAACTCAAAAATTCACCTAAACGCAGAGCAAATACACAAGAAGCTAACAATATCAAACAAAGATGACCAAGTAGGCATAGCTACTGTGTATAGAAATCTACTGTTTTTAGAAGAGACAGGACTTGTGCTATCTATATCGCTAGACAACAGCCTCAAGCGATATGAGATAAACCGACACAAACATCACGACCACTTGGTATGTATTCACTGCGGCAAGATAGTTGAGTTTATAAATCAAAACATAGAAAAAGAACAAGAAATCATAGCCAAAAAACACAACTTCAAACTACTAAGCCATACTATGCATCTGTATGGAGAATGCAAAGCTTGCAGTAAAATTGACAGAGTTTAGAATCTCGGTAAATATTGACTAACTTTTGGAACCATAAGTTTATTTGGATACAATAACACAAAATATCCAAAGGGCAAATATGAAGACGATAAAAGAGCTACAGCAACGTGTGATAGAGCTTGACATAGAAGCAAAAGAGAGACAAAAAGAATCAGACCAGA
>JAOZTH010000025.1 GCA_029939245.1 Arcobacteraceae bacterium | reverse complement strand
ACAGCCTACTTCACTTTGATATATAAGTTTTTGGCTGTCCCACTACTAGAGGCTATCTCTTTGGTCTCAAATACTTTTTTCTTGTCTTTGACTAGGTCAGATAACTTTTTGTATCCATAAAATCGTGGATCAAAGTCTGGCTGTAGCTTTGTGATATAACTTCCTACTCCTCCTAGCTGAGCCCAACCACTATCGTCGCTGGATTGTTCTATAGCTAGAGTGATAAACTTGTTTAACAGCTCCTCTTTTTTGTCTGTGTTGTCGGCGGATTTCGTCCTCTCTTTTGGCTTTGGTTTGGTTGGTTTGTCCGCTAACATAGCTTCATCATCATATATAGGTATAAGCTCCACACCCGCTGACTTTGGTGCCTCTTGCCGTGTGCCGTTGTCTTTTCGTAAAAGTTCAGTCAATATAAACTTGTGGCAAGCATTGCGAAAGGCTTTTGGAGTTTTTTGCTCCCCAAAGCCAAAGACCCGAAGACCTGCTTCTTTGAGTCTCACGGCAAGCCCGGTAAAATCACTATCGCTAGTGACTAGACAAAATCCATCAAATCTGTGTGTATATAACAGATCCATAGCATCTATGATCATAGAACTATCTGTGGCATTTTTGCCTGTGGTATATGCAAACTGTTGCACTGGCTTAATCGCATACTCTTGTAGCACCTTTTTCCACGATGAACTGTGCTGTGAAGTGAAGTCTCCGTATATTCGCTTGACCGATACATCGCCAAACTTTGCTATCTCTGCAAACAGTTCTTTGGTCACAGAGGCTTGGGCATTGTCGGCATCTATTAGCACTACTAAGTTTTGCAATGATTCTTGAGTATCTGTATCTCTCATACTTTACCTTTCACAAATTGTGTGCCTATACCATCGCTAGTAAATAACTCAAGCAACAAACTATGCTCAACTGCTCCATCTATGATATGTGCTTTGTCTACTCCGCCTTGTATAGCATCTATACAGCTATCGACTTTGGGTATCATACCACCTGCTATGGTGCCGTCTTTTTTGTATTTGTCTGTCTGTCGTTTGTCCAAAGAGTGCAGAAGTTTGCCCTCCTTGTCTAGCACACCTGCAGTATCGGTCAAAAACAGCACCTTGTCCGCTTTTATAGCTACGGCTATCTGTGATGCTACCGTGTCGGCATTTATGTTAAATCCCGGATGTGATAGCTCATCGCTATAGCCAATAGGAGCGATGACTGGCACGAAGTTGTTGTCTAGTAGCTTGTGTATGACGGAGCTATCTATATGGTCTATATCTCCTGTGAAACCATACACCGAGCTATCTTTTGCTCTAGCTTTTATGAGGCAACTATCTTTGCCGCTTATGCCCATAGCTTTCGTGCCGTGATAATTTAAAAGCGATGTGATCTCCTTGTTTACACTACCGCTTAGCACCATCTCTACTATCTTCATACTTTGCTCGCATGTAACTCTGTATCCATCTATAAAGCTAGACTTGATATCTAGAGCATCTAGCATCTGTGATATTTTCTCACCACCTCCGTGCACTATCACAGGCTTGATACCTACTAGCACCAACAACGATATGTCCAAAGCAAACTTTTGTTTGAGTTTTTCATCTACTTGTGCCGAACCGCCGTATTTTATGACAATCGTCTTGCCATAGAACTTCTTGATGTATGGCAAAGCATCGAGAAGTGTGTTTATCTTGTTTTGTTTTATTTTCATACGATATAATACCCAAAAATTATAAAAGGAATATAAATGCTCAAAGACGGACACGGTAGAGTGGTGGATTATTTGCGAATATCGGTGACACAAAGATGCAATTTTCGCTGTATATATTGTATGCCCGAGAAGCCATTTTCATGGGTGCCAAAAGAGGACTTGCTAAGCTATGAAGAGATGTTTAGGTTTGTGAAAATCGCCATAGACAAAGGGGTCAACAAGATACGGATCACAGGCGGAGAGCCACTTTTGAGAGAAGATTTGCATCTGTTTATCCAGATGATATATGACTACAAAAACGACATAGACCTATGCTTGACTACAAACGGATATCTAGTGCGACAGACAGCCCAACTGCTCAAAAACTCAGGACTAAAGAGGATAAATATCTCGCTAGATTCGCTAAAAAAAGAAACAACTAAAAAAATATCTCAAAAAGATGTGCTAGAAGAGGTGCTAAAAGGTATCAAAAAAGCTACAGATGTGGGACTTGGGGTCAAGATAAACACAGTGCCACTAAAAGATATAAACGATAGCGAGATACTAGATATACTGGAGTTTTGTGAAAACTTAGATATACCTGTGCGGTTTATTGAATATATGGAAAACAGCTTCGCTTCTGCTGATATAGTAGGCTGCAAAGCAGAGGAGATACTAGCGACTATCTCTACTAGATACAACTATAAAAAGTTGCCACGAGTTGGATCAAGCCCGGCTATATATTATGAGCTAGAAAGTGGCTACCAGTTTGGTATCATAGAGCCATATGAAGATGACTTTTGCGAAAGTTGCAACCGTATGAGACTCACTGCCGAGGGTTTGCTGATACCGTGTCTCTATTTTGAAGATGCTCTAAGCATAAAACAGACAGTCAAAGATGGCGACACAGATGGCACGATAGCGGTGCTAGAAAATGTGCTTTTGAACAAACCAGAGAAAAACAGATGGTCAAAAAACAAACTAGAAAAACAAAACGAAACATCTAGCAGAGCATTTTATGAGACAGGTGGCTGATATATGTTTACAGGGCTTATAGCAAATATAGGCGAGGTGGTGTCATATAGTGGCGACAAACTCAAGATAAAAGCAAACATAGATTGTAAACTAGGCGATAGCATAGCTATAAACGGTGTCTGCTTGACAGTAGTCCATATCTGGGGCGATATGTTTGTAGTAGATGTGTCACAGCAAACTCAAAAAACAGTCGCCACAAACAACTTCAAAAACAAAGTCCATATAGAACAAGCCATGAGACTAAGCGACAGGCTAGATGGACACATAGTCCAAGGACACATAGACTGTATGGGCGAAGTGCGACAGATAAACAAACAACAAAATCAAACTACTTTAAAGATAAGCTTAGATGAAAAGTTTATGAAGTTTGTCATAGACAAAGGCTCTATAGCTATAGACGGTATCAGCTTAACCATCAGCTGTGTAGATGTAGCAAATAGTGCTTTTGAGCTAACTATCATCCCACATACTTGGGATAATACAATATTTCAGCACTATAAAGTAGGACGACAAGTCAATATAGAGACAGATATGTTTGCTAGATATGTTTTTAATATGATAAATAAAAAAGAGAAAGATGCTTTAAAATGGGATAATGTAGATAAAATTATGGCGAGGTATTGAACAATTGACAATGTCTATAGACGACCTATAGCAGAAATGAGAGACGAAGTTTATTGTTTTATTTGAAGTGACAAATTATTTCACAAAATATATTTGCCTATGTATATATTGTGCCAATCCACCTATCACAAACCACCCGTACCACCCCACAGAGCTATATGCTAGCCATATTTCACTGTTGTTGCCAGACAACACATATATATGTGTTGCGGTATTTAGCACACAGACGATAGTCCAATACGATATGCTATGCTGTATATATATGGCTTCTCTTTCTCCTATGTTTTGTTTGAACTTTTTGGCTATGCTTAGCATAAACGATGATTTGGTTTTCCATGACCAGAAAAATATAGTCGTGATACCTATAGACAACAAAAGCGGTATAACCTTCAGTTCTATCACTTCATCTACCGATAGTCCCAGATACCTCAGTCCAAAATAGATGATAGGCACATATACCAAAGACAGAAACAGTTTCATAGTTTTTTTATCTTTGTTATCTCTTCTCGTAGCCGTATAGCTTCTTCAAAGTTTAGCTCTCTTGCAGCACGACTCATAGCTTGATTTAGTTCTAGTAGTATCTTTTTTCGCTCTGCTGGTGGCATCTTTTCTATCTTTTGTCTTGAGTTATATAGGTCATCATATGTTTCTAGCTTGAGCTGTTCGTCCAAACTTCTCGTAGTAGATGTAGGTGTGATACCGTGCTTGGTGTTGTAGTCCTTTTGTATCTGTCGTCTTTCGTTTGTTAGGTCTATAGCATATTGCATAGAGTCGGTTATCTTTGTAGCAAACAATATCACCCGCCCATCTTTATGTCTGGCAGTCCGCCCCATAGTTTGCACCAAGCTCGTGCGACTTCGTAGAAACCCCTCTTTGTCTGCATCCATCACGGCTACTAGCGAAGTCTCTGGTATATCTAAACCTTCACGAAGTAGATTTATACCTATTAGCACATCAAACTTGCCTACTCGTAGCTCTCGTATGATATGATTTCTCTGTATGGCATCTATGTCGCTGTGCATGTATTGGACTTTGAGTCCTAGCTCCTGATAATAGGAAGTGAGCTGTTCGGCTAATTTTTTAGTAAGCACCGTGACTAGCACTCTGTCGCCCTTTTTTATGGTCTTTTTTATCTCGTCATGTAGCTTTTCTACTTGATATTTGCTGTCCATTATCTCTATAGTGGGGTCTAGTAGTCCAGTAGGTCGTATGATCTGCCGGGCTATTTTGCTAGATAACTCTATCTCCAGTGGAGCAGGAGTAGCCGATACAAACAGATAGTGATCTGCCTTTTGTATAAACTCATCAAACATCAGCGGTCTGTTGTCCATAGCACTAGGAAGTCTAAATCCATACTCCACTAGCACCTCTTTTCTGCTTTTGTCGGCTTTGTACATACCACGAAACTGCGACAACGACACATGCGATTCGTCAACTATGAGTAAAAATGGCTGATCCATAGCTTGAAAATAATCTATCAAAGAATAGGGAGTTTCGCCAGGTTTTTTGTCTGTCAATAGTCTAGCATAGTTCTCTATACCCTTGCACATGCCAGTCGCTTGTAGCATCTCTAAGTCGAACTCCACACGGCTTTTGAGCCGTTGATATTCTACTAGTTTGTCTGCTGTTTTTAACTCTTTTAGTCTAGAGTCCAACTCCACTTCTATCATATCTATAGCTTTTGCTAGCCTCTCTTTTGATACTACAAATGGATTGACACTGTATATGGTGGATTTATCTAGCTCTTTTATAGTTTTGTTGGTCAAATACTCTCGTTTGGTTAGTCGCTCTACTTCATCGCCAAAAAATTCTATGCGGAGATACTCCTCGTCAAAATAAGCAGGAAATATATCTATCACATCGCCAGCTACTTTGAACCTTGAACGCTCAAAAAAGTTGTCATCTCGTTTGTAGCCCATATCTACAAGTTTCAGCAAAAGTTCTCTTTGGGAGTAGGTTTGATTTAGCTCCAACACTAGCACATTTTTCCTATATTCGTCTGGATTGCCTAGCCCATAGTTAGCTGATACCGATGCCACACAGATGATATCATCGAAACTTAAAAGCGATGCCGTGGTGCTAAGCCGCAGTCTCTCTAGCTCTTCGTTTATGCTACTATCTTTTTCTATAAACAGATCTTGTCGTGGTATATATGCTTCTGGCTGATAATAGTCATAATAGGATATGAAATACTCCACATGATTTGTAGGAAAAAACCCTCGAAACTCGCTATATAGCTGGGCAGCTAAAGTTTTGTTGTGTGTCATGATGAGTGTAGGTAGCTGGAGTTTTTCTATCACTTTCGCCATCGTGTAGGTCTTGCCAGAGCCAGTCACTCCCTCTAAAGTCGTGTATTTTCTACCTTTGTTTATATTTTGCAATATATCGTCTATAGCTTTTGGCTGGTCGCCAGATGGCGAAAAGGCACTTTTGAGTTCAAATTTATTCATAGCATATTTTATCTAAAAAGTATAAAATTAAGATAATATTCGTATAATTTGTGTTCCTCTTATCTTTTTATGATATAATGTCTAAAATTTAGGAGAAAGAGTTATGTTAGATATAGATCCTGTTTTGCTTTTTGGTTCGTCGTTTGTGTTTTTGGTGGTTTTGTTTTTGCTAAACAAGATGTTGTTTCAGCCAATTTTACACCATATAGACAGTAGAGATGAAAATATCAAAAACCAACAAGCACAAAACACAAACACAGATGAAGAGTTGCAACTTATTTTAAATCAAGCAAACGATATACTTCGTGATGCCAAACAAAAATCACAAGCCATCAACCAGACAGCGACCACAGAGGCAAACGAGAAAGCTGGCAAACTATATCAAGATGCACAAGCTAAGCAAACCAAAAAGATGGATAGGTTTCAAGCAACCTACAACGACAACAAAACAGAACTAGAAAATTCACTCAAAAAGATAGAGCTAGAAGTTTGTGAGCAGATCAATGACAAAATCAAATCAGCATAAAGGAGAATTATGAAAAAGTTATTTTATATATGTTTAGTGTTGCCGGTGTTTGTATTTGGTAGCGATGTACAGACGGATATATTGCCAAGGAGTGTCAACTTTTTGATATTTGTAGCTATCATGTATTATATATTAGCAGACAAAGCGAGAGCATATTTCACTGGTAGAACTGCATCTATAGAGGACGAGTTTGCCAAGATAGACAGACAAAAACTTGCCAACAAAAAAAAGATAACCGATGCCAACAAAGAGCTAGAAAAAGCGAAACTGTTAGCCGGCAAGATAGTAGATGAAGCTACAGCAAACATAGACAATATCAAACTACATATCAAAAAAGCCACAGATGAAAAGATAGCCCAACTAGTCAAAAAGACAGATGAAAACATAACCATACAGACACAAAGATTAAAAAACCAAACCATAGATAAGTTTATAGATGATATATTTGCTAGCCAAAACATAAAAATATCTGCCAAAGATATTGTAAATATCATAAACAAAAAGGTAGCATAATATGAGTGAAACTATAGCAAAAAAATATGTCAAAGCGATAATAGCAGACAAAGATATAGATACTATAAAAGAGGAGCTAGATATAGTCGGCGAGGCTTATAGATATCAAAAGTTTTTGAATCTGTTGTCATCAAATATCAAACAAACCAAGAAAACAGAGCTGATACTTAGTTTTTTAAACAAACCAAACCAAAAGACCACAAACTTGATAAAACTTCTAGGACAAAATGGTAGGCTAAACTTGATACCAGCGATATCAAAAGAGCTTAGATACCAGATAGATGAAAACAACTCTCTATATATAGGACAAATATATTCGGACGACAAACTAGCCAAGACGGATATATCGAGCTTAGAAAAAACTTTGTCAAAAAAGTTCGATATCAAGCTAAACTTACAACAAAACAAAGTGACATATGATGGACTCAAAGTGACCATAGATGCTATGAATATAGAGATAGGTTTGAGCAAACAAGTTTTAAAAAACAGATTGAAAACATATGTTTTGCAATCAATATAAAAAGGAGATAAAAAGATGAGTGAAAAAATCAACGCAGATGAAATAAGCACGATTATCAAACAAAAGATTGATAATTTTGAGTTAAATATAGAGGTCGATGAGACAGGGACTATAATATCGTTTGCAGACGGCATAGCCCAAGTATATGGGCTAAACAATATCATGGCAGGGGAGCTTGTCGAGTTTGAAAACGGTGCTAAAGGCTTGGCACAAAACTTAGAAGAACGCTCAGTAGGGGTAGTCGTGCTAGGTTCTAGCGAAGGACTCAAAGAGGGAGCTAACTGCAAAAGACTAGGCAAACTTCTTGAAGTGCCGATAGGTAGTGAGCTACTAGGTCGTGTGGTCAATGCTCTAGGTGAGCCTATAGATGGCAAAGGTGCTGTAGATACCACACAGACTAGATTTGTAGAAGAAAAGGCGCTAGGTATCATGGCTAGAAAGTCAGTGCATGAGCCTCTCATCACTGGTATCAAAGCTATAGATGCACTTGTGCCTATAGGACGAGGTCAAAGAGAGTTGATAATCGGCGACAGACAGACAGGCAAAACTACAGTAGCTATAGATGCTATCATAAATCAAAAAAATCAAGATGTCAAATGTATATATGTAGCTATAGGACAAAAAGACTCAAGCATAGCAAATATCGTGGGTGCTTTAGAAGAAGCAGGAGCTATGAGCTATACTACTATAGTAAATGCGGGGGCTAGCCAGTCAAGTGCTTTGCAATTTTTGGCTCCTTATGCTGGTGTGACTATGGGTGAATACTACAGAGACAACGGTCAGCATTGTCTTATCATATACGATGACTTGAGCAAACATGCAGTTGCATATAGAGAGATGTCGTTGTTGCTACGGCGACCTCCGGGACGAGAAGCATATCCGGGCGATGTGTTTTATCTACACTCAAGACTACTTGAGAGGGCAGCAAAAGTCAACGATAGTTTAGGTGGTGGGTCGCTCACTGCTTTGCCTATCATAGAGACACAAGCAGGAGATGTGGCAGCTTATATACCTACAAATGTCATATCTATCACAGACGGACAGATTTTCCTAGAGACTGACCTGTTTAACTCAGGTATAAGACCAGCTATCAATGTAGGGCTGTCGGTATCGAGAGTCGGTGGTGCGGCACAGATCAAAGCTACCAAACAAGTAGCAGGGACACTCAAGCTTGACCTAGCACAGTTTAGAGAGCTTGAAGCTTTTGCTCAGTTTGCTTCAGATTTAGATGCATCTACGAGAGCTCAGCTAGAGCGAGGTCAACGAATGGTCGAGCTACTAAAGCAAGGCGTCAACAAGCCACTAGCTATAGAAAAGCAGGTTACTATATTGTATGCCGGGGTAAATGGATTTTTAGATGAGATAGAAGCTAAAGATATAGTCGCACTTGAGAGAGAGTTCCACGAGTTTATAGCACAAAACTATGGTTCGCTCTTGACAGATATAGCAAAAAAAGCAAAGATAGATGATGATATCAAAGATGAACTAGAAAAAGCTATCAAAGAGTTTTTGTCTGTGTTTAAAGCAAAATAAGGTCAAACTATGGCAAACCTAAAAGATATATCAAGACAGATCAAAAGTGTGAAAAACACACAAAAGACGACAAAGGCTATGAAGCTAGTGTCGTCTGCGAAACTCAAAAAAGCACAGAAGTTATCCCAACAATCAAAAAGCTATGCAAACAAGATAACCCAAGTGCTCAGCCAAATAGCTACCAAGATAGCTATGACTCAAAATGACGACAACCAAAACAAAGCCCTAGTAGCAAACGACAGCCCAAAAGTTGTGGATATAGTGTTTGTCACTGCCGACAAAGGACTGTGCGGTGGGTTCAACATAACCACTATCAAAAAAGTGAGAGAACTTATAGAAACACACCAAAACAGTGGTTCAAAAGTGAGGCTTCGTGCTATAGGCAGAAAAGGCATAGACTTTTTCAAGTTTGCAGGTGTGGAACTACTACAACAAGAGATAGGTCTAAGTGCCAATCCTACTTATGAAAAGGCGGTTAAGTTTATCAAGACTGTGTTTGAAGATTTTCAAAATGGAACTTGCGACAAAGTCGTGATAGTTCACAATGGATTTCTAAATATGTTGTCTCAAGAGCTCAAAACAGCAGAGCTGTTGCCTATAAACATAGATCAAGCTATGACAACAAGTAGCGAATCTATGTTGGACATAGAGCCAGATGATGACAAAGAGGTTTTAGATGAACTTATAGGAAAATACATAGAGTTTTCGTTGTATTTTTCTCTCATAGATTCTCTTGCGGCTGAGCATAGTGCTAGGATGCAAGCTATGGAAAATGCCACAAACAATGCCACAGACAGAGTAAATGACTTGACAGTTGAGTTCAACAAAGCAAGACAAGCAGCGATAACCACCGAGCTTATAGAGATAATCTCTGGTGTAGAAGCACAAAAATAACAAGGAGTATAAGTGAAAAGCGGAAAAATAATACAAATAATGGGACCAGTAGTAGATGTCCAGTTCGATGACTATCTACCAGCCATCAACGAAGCCATAGAGGTCCAAGGCACAAAAGAAAGATTGGTGCTAGAAGTTGCAGCCCATATAGGCGATAGCAAAGTTCGAACCATATCTATGGATATGACCGAAGGTGTCAAGAGAGGTGCCATTTGTTTAGCTACAGGAGAACCTATCAAAGTGCCAGTAGGCGAAGCGGTGCTAGGTAGGATATTTAATGTCATAGGCGAACCAGTAGATGATGGACCAGCTATCAGCAAAGATGTCGAAAGATGGTCAATACACAGAGATCCTCCTACATTTGAAGAGCAGTCAACTTCTACAGATATGTTTGAGACAGGTATCAAAGTCGTAGATTTACTAGCCCCATATGCAAAAGGCGGAAAAGTAGGACTATTTGGTGGAGCTGGAGTCGGCAAAACTGTCATCATCATGGAGCTTATACACAATGTAGCATTTAAACATGATGGCTACAGCGTGTTTGCTGGTGTCGGTGAGAGGACAAGAGAAGGCAATGACCTATACTACGAGATGAAAGACTCAAATGTCCTAGACAAAGTTGCTTTGTGTTATGGACAGATGAGCGAACCTCCGGGAGCTAGAAACCGTATAGCACTGACAGGTCTTACTATGGCAGAGTATTTTAGAGACGAAAAAGGTCTAGATGTCTTGATGTTTGTAGACAATATATTTAGATTTGCTCAAAGTGGCTCGGAGATGTCAGCTTTGCTTGGGCGAATACCGTCAGCTGTGGGTTATCAGCCTACACTAGCTAGAGAGATGGGAGCTTTGCAAGAGAGGATTACCACTACAAAAAAGGGTTCTATCACATCGGTTCAAGCGGTATATGTACCAGCAGATGACTTGACAGACCCTGCTCCTGCTTCTGTGTTTGCACACTTAGATGCTACCACAGTTCTAAACAGAAAAATAGCAGAAAAAGGTATATATCCTGCTGTCGATCCACTAGACTCTACTAGTAGAATACTCAGTGCCGATATATTGGGCGATGAGCATTATGATGTAGCTAGAGGAGTGCAAGCGATATTACAAAAATATAAAGATCTGCAAGATATCATAGCTATACTTGGTATGGACGAGCTAAGTGAAGCAGACAAACAGATAGTTTCTCGCGCTAGAAAAGTAGAGAAGTTTTTGTCTCAACCGTTTTTTGTAGCAGAAGTATTTACGGGAAGTCCTGGTAAATATGTAGAACTCAAAGACACTATAGCTGGATTTAAGGGTATATTGGATGGCAAACACGATGATATGAGTGAAAGTGCCTTTTATATGGTCGGCAATATAGATGAAGCTATTGAGAAATCAAAAAACGACAAAGCATAAAAGCAAAACAAGGATAATATATGGAGTCATTACGATTGTCTATAGTCACCCCATCTGGTGAGATATTTGACGAAGATGTAGCATCGCTCACACTTCCAGGCAAGGAAGGTGAGTTTGGAGTGCTACCACGACATGCATCTCTAGTCAGTTCGCTGACTGTAGGTGTCATCGTCATAGAAAAAACAGACAAGACCACAGAAGCAGTAGCTATAAACTGGGGATATGCCAGTGTAGACGAGCGAAGTGTGTCGTTGCTAGTAGATAGTGCAGTTAGTTTAAGTGGCGGTGATACCACGACAGGAGCTAACTTAGAAAAAGCAAAAGAGCTAGTAAATAGTGTCCAAAATTCAAATGTATCTATAGCATCTATTGAATCAAAAATATCATCGTTTGGCTAGTATATGAAAGTTATTTTAGATTATGTTTTAAATAGTGGCACTATCGCTACTATAGTTTTGTTGGTGTTGTCGTTTTATTTGATATTGGTGTTTTATATATTTATATACAAGTATCTCACACTAGGAAGTGTCCTACGAGTTGAGAGAAAATCTCTCACATATCTAGCGTCTGGAGGAGATCTATCAGGAGTGATGTCAAAACTCAAACGATGCATAGGTAGCTCCGGCATATCCAAAGAGTTGTTAAAAGCATGTGAAACTTCCCTTATACGGGAGTTAAGCAGTGGCATTACTTGGCTGTCTATCATATCATCTACAGCTCCCTTTATAGGATTGTTTGGCACTGTTGTTGGTATATTGGATTCGTTTGCTACTTTTGCTACACAGACAAAAGTAGGCTTCAGTGTCATAGCTCCAGCTATCAGCGAAGCTCTAGTAGCCACGGCAGCTGGAATATTTGTAGCTATATTTGCATATACATTTCATCAGTTGATTGTCAGAAAACTATATATCATAAATACATATTTACAATCACAGTCCGAGATACTACTGTTAAAAAGCTAATATGTTAGACTTCGAGCAAAAACCTGACCTAAATATCACACCACTGGTAGATGTCATGTTGGTGTTGCTAGCTATCATGATGGTAACTGCTCCTGTCATAGAATACGAAGAGAGTATAAATCTACCACAAGGAAGCAAATCTACCAAACTAACTATCACAAAAAAGATAGGCATAGTCATGGTCAAAGACGATGAAGTGATATTAAACGGAGAAAAGATAGCTTTAAAAAATTTTCCAGATAGTTTCGTGCTGTTTGCAAAAGACAAAAAGAGGGATACTCCCATACATATAAGGGCTGACAAAAACTTAAAATACGATTCTGTGATGCAAGTTCTCAAAACTGTCAAACAAATTGGATTTTTAAAAGTATCTTTGATCACAGATGAATAATATTTTGTTGAAGCAATTTTCATTTGCTTTGTCAGTGCTGTTGTATTTTATCTTTCTTTTTGCTCTTAGTGGATATATTTTAGAAAAGGACACGATGATAATAAAAGCTGGCAAGCATGTCACAGTTATAGAACTAGAGTTGTCCGATATCAAAACCAAACCCACGATAAAAGAAGTAGCAAAAGCAAAAAGCAAAAAGTCATTGACGATAAAAGAACTAGAGACGAGAAAAAATTCTGCATCCAAGACAAACAAACAAACCTCCAGTGTGAAGTCATTGTTTAGTAAGGTCAAAACAAAAGCTATCAAAACGAAAAAAAAGACTATCACAAACAAGGACAAAAGCGAAGTAGCTAGCAGACTAAAATCAAAAAATGAGAAAAATGAGAAAGTGGATGATAAACAAAAAGTATCAAACAGTATAAATGAAAGCAAACAACGACAAGTGAGCTTAAATGTGCAAAATAGTGGTTCTACCGATGAGTATTATTCACAGATTTATTCTATATTGTACGATAGATGGCGACCTTATGAAATAAATAAAGACCGCACAGCACAGATAGTAGTGTATATATCAAAAGATGGTGAGTTTTCATATAGATTTAAAAAATACTCAGAAAATGTGGATTTTGACAATCAACTTATGAGGTTTTTGGACTCACAACTGACACAACCATTCCCTATAAGCGACGAAGGCAACAATGTCACTATATTGGTGACATTTAAAACACAAAATTGAAAATATCTCAAAAAAAACAGTATTTTAGGATATTGTTTTTTTTGAGATAATAAAAAAAGGAAAAAAATGAGAAAAATATTATTTTTACTAATTGTATTCAGTGCAATAGTATGCGCAAAAAATGTATCTATGGAGATAGTGAAAAAAAAGAAAAATATACCAAATGTATATATAAACACGATATCCGAGGATACTTCCAAGATATCAAAACAGATCAAAAAGATGATCAAGCGAGATCTGCTTGTAAGTAGCCACTTTCTAAACAAAGAGATCAACTACAAAGTAGGATTTGAAGACACACCAAACTTTGCAACTCTTGAAAAGAAAAATATTCAGCTGTATCTCAACTTGAGTATTTTTAAAAATAGTGACAATGGAATATCTATCAAGATGAGACTTTTTGATACAAATGCCCAAGAACTTGTAGCATCAAACAGTTTCAAGATAAAAAACAAAGCAAAATACCCATTTTTGTCGCATAAAATAGCGATACTGATAAACAAATTATACAATGCACCCCCGATAGACTGGATGGACAGATATATAATATTTGCCAAATACAACAAAGCCAAAAATGCCTCTATAGTGATATCGGACTATACTTTGACATACCAAAAGACTATTGTATCAGGCGGTTTAAATATATTCCCAAAATGGGCAAACAAATACCAAAGCAGTTTTTATTATACAAAATTTTTCAACAGCAAGCTAGTCCTGATGAAAAAAAATATATACACAGGACGAAACACAAAAGTGGTCAGTAGCCAGGGTATGCTGGTATGCTCCGATGTAAGCAGCGATGGCAACAAGCTTGCACTGACCATGGCCCCAAATGGTCAGCCAGATATATATGTATACGATGTCAAGACAAAAAAACGAAAAAGAATTACTTATTATAGTGGCATAGATGTAGGAGCTGGTTTTGTGGAAAATGATACGGAGATTGTGTTTGTATCAAATAGACTAAGACATCCAAACATATTTTCAAAAAAAATCGGTGGCAAAGGTGTCAAAAGACTTGTATTTCACAGCAAAAACAATAGTGCGGTATCTACATTTAAAAACTATATAGCATATAGCAGCAAAGAATCAACAAATAATTTTGGTAGCTATACATTCAATATCTATCTCATATCTACAACAAATAGTTTCATAAGCAGATTGACCACCAAAGGTGTAAATCAATTTCCACGATTTTCAATAGACGGCGAAACATTATTGTTTATCAAGAAAAGAAATGGCAAAAGTTATGTAGGCATATCAAGACTTAACTACAACAAAAGCTACACATTTCCTCTAAAAAGTGGCAAATTACAGTCAATAGATTGGTAAATTTGCAAAAATATACTATTTTTTGAGTTAGTTTAAGCAAAATAACGATATAATACGAAACTTTAAAAAAGAAAGGAAAAGGTATGATTAAAAAGATGAGTTTTTATCTATTTTTGGTGTCATTGTTGGTATTTTCGGGCTGTGGCTCAAAGGACGAACAAGTTGACCCAGATGATGAAGTAGTTGATGAAGAGGTTGGAGAAGAAGAGGATGCGATGGATGATGATGAACTCGCAGAAGATGATGAAGATGAGGAAGATGGTGAAGATGAGGAAGCAGAAGTAGCTGAAACTGATAATGCTGGTGGCCCAGTAGAAAATATCTATTTTGCATTTGATAATTTCTTTGTATCTGCATCTATGCAAGGTAAAGTTTCAAACAATGTAGCAGCCACAAAAAGTGCAGGCAACATCAAGCTAGAAGGAAACTGTGACGAATGGGGAACAGACGAATACAACTATGCTCTAGGTTTAAAAAGAGCAAATAGTGTCAAAAATGCGATGATAGCAAGTGGTGCAAGTGCATCAAAAATATCTGTGGTAAGTTTCGGTGAGAGTAATCCTACATGTAGTACCAAATCAGAGTCATGTTGGCAACAAAATAGAAGAGTAGAAACAAGAGCACAATAGAGCTGTTGATATATAGCATCTACTTCTTATAGGTAGATGCAGTGTGAGACCCTCCAAACTAGATTTGATCTAATTTGGAGGGTCTCAAAAAAAGGAAAAAAGGAAAAAATATGAAAAATTTAAGTTTAGTATCATTTTTAATGATGTTGTTGGTGTTTGCAGGTTGTGCACAAAAAAATCCAGAGGTAGTTGACGATGTTAACACTACAGATGAAGCTGCAGATGAAACTGCAGATTCTAGCACTGAAGAAACAGTTACAAATACAATAGAAGATGCAAATAAAATCTACTTTGAGTATGATAGCTATAGTGTTACAGACGAGATGAAAGAGAAGCTAAAAGCTGCTGTTTTGTTGATAAACAAAGCTCCTGGTATTATTTTAGAGGGTAATGCAGATGAGAGAGGTTCAGATGAATACAATCAAGCGTTGGCATTAAAAAGAGCAAAAAGTGTTCAAGATGCACTTATAGCCGAAGGTGCAGAAGCGTCTAAGATAGATGCTCCTATAAGTTTAGGTGAGTTAAACCCTGTATGTGAAGAACAGACAGAAGATTGTTATGCAAAAAACAGAAGAGTTGAGATTAAAATTAAATAATCATTGTGATTAAATATATATTAATTTTATTGATGATGGTTGTTGGCAGCTTTGCTGCCAAGCAATCATCTGTTTTTGGGGCTGGTGATATAAATTCACCGACTCCATATGGACTAAACAACACTCAAAAACAAGTCATTAAAAACAAAAATGCTACAGAAAGTATCATAATAGACATGAATTATATCAAAAATGATATAAATAAGTTAAAAGACAATATAGAGGGTATAAGCTCGGTTATAGAAGATAATAGTAACCGTCTAAACGATCCAAAAGAAAAAAATCAAAAATCAAAAAACAGCTTGTTGATTCAAGAAAATCAAAGTTCAATAGATAATATCAAAAATGTACTTAAAAAGATTTTGGATGAGCAAGCTAAAATACAGACAGACCAAGGCGAGATACTTTCATGGCTGAAAACCATGAATAAAAATCAAACCAAACAAGAAAAAATCCCAATAGAGGATATTGCAAAAGCTACAGACATAAAAAAAGAGAAAAATAAACAAGTAGATAAAAAAGCTCTAGATAACAAGAAGCAAACTGACAAAAAAACATCAACAAAATCAAATATTCAACAATTTAAAGAAGCGAGACAGCTTTATAAAAAAGAATATTATACAAAAGCTATACCAATATTTGAAAATCTTGTAGAAATAAAATACAAACCGTCAGAATCTACCTATCATCTAGGGCATATGTGGTTTGTGAGAAAAAAATACTCAAAAGCTTTGTCGTATTTCAAAAAAAGTGCTACCATGCACGACAAAGGCTGGTGGATGCCAAAGCTACTTTTGTATAGTGCTGTGTCGTTTGAAAAACTAAATGATCTAGATAATGCAGCAAACTTTTATAGCTCTCTCATAGATATATACCCAAACACAAAAGAAGCAAAAATAGCCAAAAAAAACATAGGAGAATAAAAGATGAAAATAGCAGTAAACAAAGTAGTAGGTATAGAGTATGAGCTTTTTGATGGCAACACCAAAGAGCTACTAGATACAAACAAAAACAAAGAACCACTAGAATATATAGTAGGAAAAGGTCATATCATAAAAGGTCTTGACGATGGACTTATGGGCTTGTCAAAAGATGAAAAAATCGATATAGAGATAGCACCAAAAGATGGCTATGGACTATATGACGACAAAGCTGTCCAAAGCGTACCCAAAGAACAATTTGCAGATATAGAGCTGACACAAGGTATGACTCTATACGGCACTGGCGAACAAGGTCAAACCACTCAAGTAGTAGTCCAAGAGATAAACAAAGACGAAGTTGTAGTGGATTTTAACCATCCTATGGCTGGAAAAACTTTGATGTTTTCTGTGAGTATATTATCGGTGCGAGAAGCTACAGCAGACGAGATAAACAGTGCTACTATAGGTGGCGGTGGCGGAGGATGTGGCTGTGGTAGTGGCGGTGGCGGCTGCGAAGAGAAAGAACACAAGCACGAACACAAGCACGAAACAGGTGGATGTTGCAATTCATGAACACAGGCAACACAGCACTGATATTTCCCGGACAAGGAAGTCAAAAGATAGGCATGGGCAAGGATTTTTTCGAAAATAGTGATATAGCCAAACAGATGATAACAGATGCAAGCGATAGAATAAATATCGATTTTGCTAAGTTGTTGTTTGAAGAAAATGACAATCTAGCCGACACTAAATACACTCAACCTGCTATACTGCTGGTGAGCTGTATTGCCTTTGAACTACTCAAACGCAAAGTAGAACTTAACCCAAAATTTGTGCTAGGACACTCGCTAGGTGAGTTTAGTGCTGTTGTAGCATCTGGAGCTATGAGTTATCTCGATGCAGTTGAGCTAGTGCACAAAAGAGGCGAGTTTATGAGCGAAGCATGCCACGGTATAGGTGCTGGTATGATGGCTATATTGGGTCTCGATGACAACACTATAGAAACTATGTCTCAAACCCAAAGAGCAAACGGCAAACAAATATGGCCAGCAAACTACAATATGGACGGACAACTAGTAGTAGCAGGACGAAAAAGCGACTTGGAGCAGTTGTCAAAAAGCTATATAGATAGTGGAGCCAAACGCGCCATAGTGCTAGATATGAGTGTGGCTAGTCATTGTCCATTGCTTGAGTCTGCTGTCGATAAACTAAAGCCATATTTGGAGAAGTTTATCACAGATAGTTTCAAATATCCTGTGATATCAAATGTCACTGCCAAACCATACAACAACAAAAAAGATGCTATAGAGCTGCTCTCTAGCCAACTTGTGTCGCCTGTTTTATACAAACAATCTATCCTAAACAATATGTCTGATATAGATACTTTTATAGAGTTAGGACACGGTGTAGTGCTAAAAGGTATCAACAAAAAATTATCAAAAGAGATAACAACTCAAAATATCCAAGATATAAACTCACTTAACACTATAGCAGAGCAAGTATAATATGAAGATTGCCTTGTTGGGAGCTATGAGCGAAGAGATAGCTCCGCTTTTAAATTTTTTCAAAGATATCAAGACTACAAAATATGCTTCAAACACATATTATGAAACATCGCACAACGGCACAGATATAGTCATAGCATATAGCAAGATAGGCAAGGTGTTTTCGGCACTGACTACTACTATACTTATAGAGAAGTTTCGTTGTGATATGGTGCTGTTTAGTGGTGTGGCTGGGGCTATATCTCCATCGCTACAGATAGGCGATATAACAGTAGCTACCAAAACCGCTCAACACGACCTAGATATCACTGCCTTTGGTCATGATGTGGGATTTGTGCCGGAGGGTAGTAAGTTTATAGACCTAGACAAAAGCCTCATAGATATAGCTACAACCGTAGCAAAAGTAAATAATATAACTTTGAAAAAGGTTACAGTAGCCACTGGCGACCAATTTATAGCAAACAACAAAAGAAAAGAATATATAAAAGAAAATTTCAAAGCAGATGCTATAGAGATGGAGGGTGGTAGTGTCGCTGTGGTTTGCCATAGTATGGGTGTACCACTCCTCGTGCTACGATCTATCAGTGATACAGCTGATATGGATGCTGGGTTTGACTTTGATAAGTTTCTGTCAACCAGTGCCAAAGCTTCAGCCAAACTGTTGATCCGTATCGTAGAAGAGATATCAAAAGAGAGACAATAG
>JAOZTH010000085.1 GCA_029939245.1 Arcobacteraceae bacterium | reverse complement strand
TACAAGAGACCTCACCATAAAAGGCTTTGTAGCTAGAAATATATGGAAAATGGAGCGATTTTACCATGGCTCTGATGTTGTGAGACTATCAAGTCGTTTAGAAAATATTCCAGAAAAATACAAAACCCAGGCCAAAGACACACAAAACTAGAGGCAAACAGATAGTCCAACATATGGGCTATATAGTTGAGTGATAGCTACATAAAGATTGTCGACAATCTTCAGCTTGTAGGATTTTGACACAGACGAACGAAGTTTAAGTTTGTTGCGATAAAATATATCAATATATTTGTAGTAGGAAAAGGTAGTCAATATGATACGAGACAAAAGCCACGATAGCTTATCACAACACAAGACTGTAGTCAAATCCATAAGATACAGCCAAGAGAAAAACGAACTTTTGAAAATTAGTAGAGATGTGAGCTTTGAAGATGTGATAATAGCACTAGGAGATGGTAGATTGCTAGATGATATAAGACACTCAAACAAAGAAAAATACCCAGACCAAAATATATTTATAGTCTTGATAGATATCAAAGATTGTGTTTATCTCGTGCCTTATGTAGAGGATGATACCTCTATTTTTCTAAAGACTATCATACCATCGAGACAGATGAATAAAAAATACAACAAAAGAGCAAAAACATGACAAACTTAGATAAACAGGAGCAAGATATATTGCAAAGTGTAGAAAACGGACAATGGCAAAGCAAAAATGACATAGCCGATAGACGAGCGATGCTACAATCATTTGTCAAGCAGACAAACACACAGGATATATCACTGAAAATAGATGAAAACGACATATACGAACTCAAAAAGAAAGCTCTACAAAATGCTACTTCTTATCAAAATTTGATACAGATATTGATACACCAGTTTGCTACAAATAAAATTCGCTTAAATATATAGGATATATGACATAAAGATTGTCAACAATCTTCAGCTTGTGCGATATCGACACGGACAGGCGAAGTTTAAGTTTATTGTGATAAAATACCACAAATTTATAGATGAGACAGTGTCGGTGTAGCAAGATGATTGTATCGTGCTGTTTTATCTATAAACAAAAGGAGAATATATGTTTAGAGTTATATTGTTGGCACTTTTGTGTAGTTGGAGCTTGTCATATGCAGTTGATTGCAAAAGTCCCATGACAAATCAAGATATGCGATATTGTGCTTCTTTAGAGTATGAAGCAGCAGACAAAAAGCTAAATACGGTTTACAACAAATTGAGAAAGAAATTGGATAAAACAGGCAAGCAGAAACTCAAAGATGCACAAAAGGCTTGGATAAAGTATAGAGATGCCGAAGCCGAGTTTGATGCAGATTTTGTAAGAGGCGGAAGTATGCAGCGACTTTTTACAACATCTTCAAAAACACAAACTACCGAAAATCGTGCCAAGGAGCTGGAAAGTTATCTAAATATGTATAAAGATCTTAACAAATAGTAGGGCATCGTATATCGTTCCATCGTTCGGGATTTGGATGCATACATTACAAACAAAGATGGCAAACGAGCAAGATGGGACTATCTATCAAAGATGGATACAAAAACGAAATTTGTTTTTTGGCTTTTAGATACAATAGCAAAAGATCAATGGTAGGATACAGAGACAAAAATATATTTTATATTATATGGTTTGACCATAACTTTACTTTGTATGGTCATTGAAAATATTACTCAACACAAGAGAAATCTCAAAAGCACAGCACAATGCACTCAAAAGTGTTTACAAAGAGCTTATCGGCTTGTATTGTGATATAGGCAAAAGCATAATAGATAGACAAAAACTGCACGGATGGGGCAAATCAATAGTCAAAAATCTGTCTCAAGACCTACAAAAAGAGCTCTCTACTCCATGACCAGCTGCATGAGATACATATCATCGCCGTCTATTATCTTGATATCCTCACTATGACACACAGGACATGTGTGTATAAACTTTTTTATCTCTACTTCGTGTCCGCACTCGCCACACCGCACTTTGATATCTTGCAAGTTCATAGTCAGCAGTGCATCGTGGCAAACTGTTTTTAGCTTAAATGTATCAAAAGCGGTCTTCAAAAGATCAGGCTCTACACCAGAAGTTATACCTATCTTGACTATAACCTCTACTACTTTTCTGGCTTTGTTTTTCGTTACATTTTCCTCACACCCATCTAGTAGGGCTTGGACTATACTATATTCGTGCATAAATATCTCTCAACATATTCTAGGCAGTAGCTCACCGCTAGGCATCTCTAGATATCGTTTTGTGCCGTAGCTGCTTTGTAGCACTACACGACCTATATGTTCATCTACTACATGGGCTATACGAGTAGCATAGCTGTTGTCGTCAAATTTTCTCAACACCTCTATCGCCTTTTTTTCATCTGCTTTGTTTATCGCCATGATAAATGTGCCTTCGTTTGCTAGTCCCATGGCTTCAAATCCTAGCAACTCACATACACCTTTGACTTCGTCTTTTATAGGGATACTACTCTCATCTACTACTATACCCACAGCAGACTGTGTAGCCCATTCATTGAGCGATGCAGATACACCGCCTCTGGTAGCATCTCTCATGGCAGTGATATTTATACCGCTATCTATCAGGGCTTTGACTTGAGGCCATAGCGAAGCACAATCACTTTTGAGATTTTCACTACTCATATCCATACCCTCACGAGCTACAAATATAGTAGCACCATGACACCCAATATCACGGTTTATAAGTATCACATCGTCACTTGTTATGTTGCCAGAGCTTATGTCTTGTTGTATTATCTTGCCTACAGCGGAAGTGTTTATAAATATCTTGTCCACCGCTCCCTTTGGCACTACTTTTGTATCGCCACACACGACTTTTGCTCCGTTTTTGGCTAGTTCATCGCTCATAGTAGATACTATACGGTCAAGCTGTGCCATATCAAACCCCTCTTCTATGATAACCGCACACGACATATATAGAGGCTCTGCTCCCATCATGGCTATATCGTTGCAAGTGCCACATACTGCTAGCTTGCCTATGTTGCCACCTTTGAAAAACAGCGGACTGACTGTGAAGCTATCTGTAGAAAATACCAAGCTACCATCGTGTATCACGGCACTATCTTCGTTTTTGTCTAGTGTGTCGTTTTTGAAATGTTTGTAAAATACCTTTTGTATTAGCTCACTGTTTTCTACTCCGCCGTTGCCACATGCTAGTGTCACATTTGTCATATATCGCCTCCATATTTATAATAAGCCGCACAAGCCCCCTCGCTACTGACCATACAGCTACCTATAGGAGTGTTGGGTTTGCAAGCAGTGCCAAATATAGGACAGTCAAGAGGAGAGCCGACACCTTTGAGTATATCGCCACACTTGCACAGCTTGTGGTCATCTATAGGTTTGTCTGGTAGTATATCTTTGTATATTTTCGTAGCATCATATCTAGCATACTGCTCTCGTAGCTCTAGCGATGAACCGGGTATGTCGCCTAGACCTCGCCATCTAAATTTGTCTGCTACTTGCATATATTTTGCCACTTTTTGTTGGGCTATGGTGTTGCCCTCGAAACTCACAAGTCGTTTGTATTGAACTTCTAGCTCACATCTTTGCTCTGCAAACTGCTTGACTATCATAGATATAGCCTGTATCATATCCACAGGCTCAAATCCAGCTACCACTACAGGAGTGGCAAACTTTTTAGGAAATATATCATATATCTTTGAGCCAGTTATCACACTGACATGAGCCGGACCCAAAAATGCATCGATACGGCTGTCGTCACTATCTATGAGTAGCTCCATAGCTTCTGGCACTGTGACATGGTTGATATGAAAAAATATATTTTTGATATCTTGTTTGATGACTGCTTCTAGCAAACTAGCAGTCATGGGTGTAGTAGTCTCAAATCCTATGGCAAAATATATTATCTTTTTGTCTGGATTGTCACGAGCTATAGTCAAGCACTCCATAGGACTATATACAAACCGCACATCTGCCCCACTAGCTCTAGCAGACTGCAGGCTACCACGACTGCCGGGGACTTTTATCATATCGCCCAAAGTTATAAGTATGACATCGTTTTGTTCACTTAGGATATATGCATGGTCTATGCGTTCTTTTGGCATGATACACACAGGGCACCCCGGACCGTGTACGAAGTTTATATTATCTGGTAGAAGTTGTGGCAGACCGTATTTCATGATAGTATGTGTATGACCGCCACAAACTTCCATGATATTGATACTTTTTTGTAGCTTTTTCGCATCTGTCGCTATGACAGAAGCAAAGCCTCGTATAGTCTCGCTATCGCGAAAGTCATCATATAGGTTGGAGAGTTTTATCACGATTTGGGACCGTTTTTGCAATTGTCCCCATCCAATATGGCTTGTCTTTTGTCCTCTTCTTCCATAGAATCTATGATAACTCTATAAGTCTCCAGCGAAAGCAAAGCCTCTTTTTCGTCTATTTTGTTCATGACAAATCCTATATGAAGTAGCACAAAATCGCCCACTTTCACATCGCCTTCAGCCATCAAGTCTAGCGATGCTACTCTCGTGATACCCATAGTATCGACTGTGGCAGATCTGTTTTCCTTGTCTATCTTGACAACTTTACTCGGTATTGATAGGCACATATTAGCTCCTTAATTTTAACTTGAACTCTATCCAGTCGCTTAGACTTTTGAGTGTTTTTTCATCGTGGATATTTAGCTCCAGTATATCTACATTTGGTTTGAGTTTTTTTAACTCCTGTTTTTCTGCCTCTAGATCATAGTCAAAATAGGGCAGTAAATCGGTCTTTGTAAACAGCACTAGGTCAGCCTTGCGAAACATCACAGGGTATTTGGCTATCTTGTCGTTGCCCTCTGGTATAGATACCAACACTATATTTAGATGAGTGCCTACATCATAGCTAGCAGGACAGACCAGATTGCCTACATTTTCTACAAAACAGACATCTATAGAGTTCGTATCAATCTTGTGTAGTGCCTTATGCACCATAAATGCATCGAGATGACAAGCAGTGCCAGTGGTGATCTGGTGAGCTTCTATTCCCTTGTCTTGAAGTCTTTTGGCATCTTTGCTAGTCTCTAGGTCGCCCTCTATGACTGCGTATTTGAAACCGCACACATCTACAAGTCGCTCTAGCATGGCGGTCTTGCCACTGCCGGGACTACTCATGAGATTTATCCCTAGCACACTGTTTGCCTCTAGGTGCTGTCTGTTGTGAGAGGCTTCTTGGTTGTTTTTGTATAGTATCTGCTTGATGACATCTACAGTTTTTTGTTCGTTTAGCTGGGGGTTTGAGTGGATATTTTCCATCTCGTTTTTGGTTGGTTCGTCTGTAATACTACAGCCACAGTCTTGACACATATTTATCCTTTTTACTATCTTGAAAATAATACCGTAAGTTTATCAAAATAATATAAAAGTTAATACATTTTTGATAATTTTTGAAATTGTTTTAAATATTGATTGATTTTCTTTTTTAATTTTCGGCAAAAGTAGCCGTGGCGATTGGACGAAGTCCAAACTTTCTGTGAAATATCATCATCTCAGCTACATGCTCAACCAACCCAACCTAGCAGACTTATAGTCTTTGCTATAGCAAATGTTCCGCCGAAACCTACAGCCACACCATAAAATGCCAACCTCCAACCTTCATAGCCTTTTTTGGATATCTCTATATTTATCTTTTGTTGTTCTATGTCAAATCGCTTCATATCCATCGCTAAACTTTGTTTGAGTGTCTCTATCTCTAGCAGCTCTTTTTCGCCTATACCTGTAGTATTCATATATGATCCTTTTTGTGTGTCTATTGTATCATAAAATCTTGAACTTATCTATATTTTGCTTTTTA
>JAOZTH010000084.1 GCA_029939245.1 Arcobacteraceae bacterium | reverse complement strand
GCATTGTAGCACTCCTTATAGGTGCGATTTTTATACCGCTTGTCATCGGCATATACCCAGTCCGTCTGTGTTTGACTTGTATCGTATGAGGAGCAAAGAGAAGTTTGACCTATATAGTCGTGGTATATTAAGCTACAGCGATATACCAGACGGGACGAGACTAAGCGAGATCCAAAAGCTACAAATAAGCACACAGCAAACACGATCGCCACATATAGATGTGCCAAAGATAGCAAAGTTTTTAGGTGATATAGAGTTCCCTATAAACTTCTTTGATTTTGAGACATTTCAAGAAGCGGTGCCACGGTTTGACGACCAGCGACCATATATGCAGATGCCGTTTCAGTATTCTCTCCATATTTTACAAGAAGATGGCAGTTGTGAGCATAGTGAATTTTTGTGTGGCGAATACCTTGACCCACGAAGTGAGCTTATAGACAATATGTTGCTAGATATAAGCTCAAGTGGAACTATAGTAGCATATAACCAAGGATTTGAAAAGAGGATAATACGAGAGCTAGCGAAACACGACAAAGCACGAGCGATGAAGCTTTTGAACCTGAACGATAGGTTTGTAGACTTGATAAAGCCGTTTAGAAGTAGGGGCTATTATCATCCCAACTTTGGTGGTAGCTACTCTCTCAAGTCTGTGTTGCCTGCTATGTTTCCAGATGATAGTGAGCTTGATTATACAAAGCTAGGTACAGTGCAAAATGGTGGCGATGCTATGAATATATTTGCCTCCCTTCATCTACTTAAAGACAAAAACAAACGAAAAGCCATAAGGTTGGATTTGCTGGCATATTGTCGGTTGGATACATGGGCTATGGTCAAGATATATCAAAAGCTCCGAGGCACAATCGACGACCCCATAGAGCTAGCCGATGTGGTCTCTGTGAGAAATCATCTATGGGTCACCAGGTTTTTTAGCTATGACGACACAAGCACAACATAGAGGAAAAAAGATGGATATAGATATAGATGACTACAAAAGGATCAACAGACACACAGGTCGTATAGTAGGGTTCAACAGCGATGTTGTTTTGCTAGATGATATGGAAGTGGAGTTGTTGCAAAAATTTGCCGATGATTTTACCAAAGCAAAAGCGGTGCTGATAGATTGGACGATAAGCTCACAGACAAACAGCGAAAGAGGATTGTCCATACACAAAACCATGACAAAAATACACGATATAGTAGATGACACAACAGAAGTGATATTTGGTTCAAACACAGATACAACTCTAAAGTCCAGTGAGTGTAGGTATCATATGATACTGACAGGCATAAAAGAACAAAAAATATAAATACTTTTAGTGGCGACCCTATGTGAGTTATGTTATTTTTTAGAGAGTTCTATCTTTTTGTTGTCTGTGGCATCTATCAGGTTTTCAGCATTTTTACTTGAGACTACAGCCTTGCCTGTTTGTTTTTCTATCTCTAGCCTTGCTTTTTTTGCGGCATTGCCACCTTTTCGTGCTATATCCTTGTTTTCCTCCAAGCCCTGCGGTTTTTTCTCTTTTGATATTTCTGTTGTCGATACTTCTGCTAACATATTTAAGACAAGCTCCAAATTTGTCATATTGTCCCTGAGGTTTTCTTTTTTTAAATTCTTTAGTTTTTTATATGATTTGATATCTTTGTCTGCCCAAGCTTTTGTGATCTCATTGGTCAAAATAGCATATTCTAATCCTTCTTTCATGCCTTGCTCTTGCCACTGATCTGTGAGTTCTTTTCTAACTTCTATGCTTTTCAACCGTTGGTTTATCCACTCTTTAGAATAACCTTTCGTAAGATATGTTTGCATAGCACGATCAAAGCTCAACTCTGGGTCTTCTATTTCATCGATTCGTTCTGCTCCAACTTTTGCAAGCCATTGTTTGAAAGGTTCTGCCTTTTTTGATGGGATAGCCTGGATTATACGAAACAACTCCACAGTATTGGCAACATCAGTCAATCGCATTTTGCCATCAAGGGCTCGCATCTTCAAACGGTTACAGATTGTAACCGTTTGATTTCCTTCTTTTGTAAGTCGATGCTTTAATACTTTCCAATAGTTTCTTGCTATTTGATAATTCTTATGTTCCATAAGAATTGATACAATATCGATTATTGAGAAATACCATTTTTCTCGCTCTTCGTCCCAATAAGTGCGGACTTTTTGGTCTTGAAATAATTTTATTTTGTTGCTTTTGTCCATGCTGTTTTTGCCCCTTTTTGTTTGGATTTCTAGTATTATATCATAATTTTATATAATATACGATATCATAGAATTACATGGTATAATACCCCAAAGGAAAAACATGAGCAAAAAACTAGACTACGACAAGACTTTGACACGACTTCTCGTGATAATAAGCCGCTTAAACGATGGCGAGAGTTTGAGTGTCAAGGAGCTAGCAGATGAATTTGCTGTATCTACTAGGACAGTCCAGCGAGACTTCAACGAAAGACTTGTGTCGTTGTTTCCTATATATCAAGACCGCAAAGTATGGCGGATGATGGACGGACACAAGATAGAAAAGATCACAGACCAAGAAGACACGATAGTGCTACAGATATTAGAAAAGATAACCGGCTCTATAGGTGGGCGATTTGCCCTACGGTCAAAAGCCATGCTAGACAAACTCAAAAATGACGACAATCCACCCATATATACCAAGCTAAATATAGAGGATATCGGCGACCATATAGACGATATAGCACTGCTAAGCAAAGCTATCAAATACAGACAGAGTATCGTATGTGCCTACGGCGACAAAGATGACAGATATGATAGCACCATAGACCCGTTAAAGATAGTAAACTACGAGGGGTTTTGGTATCTAGTAGCAAAAAAAGAGCGAAAAATACACAAGTATTATCTAAAAGATATATCAAATATCCGACCCACCAAACATAGCTTTGAAGTAGCCAAATCGATAGACCAGCTACTAGAAAACTCCATATCTATATGGTTTAACCAAGACAAAACACCATACAAAGTATCGCTAAAGGCACACAAATATATAGCCAAATATTTCTACAGACGCCCACTACCAACTCAACAGATCACAAAAACAAACGAAGATGGTAGTTTGGAGTTTGAAGTGTCTATCACGAGCGATATGGAGATATCGCCTATCGTGAAGTATTGGATACCGTATCTCAAAGTTGTGCGACCAAAAAGTATAGCAGATAGTATAGCCCAGGATATACAGGAGTATCTAAAAGATAGTATAGGGCAAGAAGTTGAAGTAGTTTAAAACTGTTTTGATATAATACAAGAAAATAGACAAAGGATGATTATGTATGCTGTAGCGTTTGATATGGAAGTATCGAAGATAAAAGAGTATTATGGCGAGCCGTATAACCCAGCTTATGATGAAGTGAGAAAAACTATGGATATGCTCGGGTTTGACTGGGTTCAGGGCAGTTTGTATCTAGCAAGACACGACAAAAATAGCTTGACATTTGTATACAAAGCCATAGACACACTCAAAAATATAGAGTGGTTTAAGCAGTCCGTGAGAGATATAAGAGCATTTAAAGTCGAAGATTGGTCTGATTTTACACAGATAGTCAAAGAATAGTCCAAGTAAAATTGTAGCTTTTATTTTCACACAGACATAGTGCTGTCTGTGTAGTGTGTTATAATAGTCCAAAGGATAAATATGGACAACATGGACAACATTGACAACATAGACAAAAGCACGACAAAAGCGACAGAGCAGTTTGACACATCGATATATGTGCGAGATGAATACAAAGATATAGTCACGATATGGATGCTCAAAGCCATGCTAAAGCTAGACTGCCACAGGAATTTTATAAATACAAAAGATTGTTCCTTTAGCCAAAACGAAATAGCCAGCTTTTTAGGACTTGGGCATTTTATAGATGTAGGCAAAAAGAGATTTAAAAAAGAGCTTATCATGGAGGCGATGAGAAGCAAATATGAGAAACTAACCAGCGACAAACCGATCCACAAAAAAACAACTTTGGACAAAAATACAGACAAGATGTCCGAAATGTTGGGATTAGAAACACAAGAGGCAACCATACTTAAGTTTGTGGTGTTGTTGCTACATGTTACCATACTAGACCAAACATTGAGTTTAGCTAGGTTTGAATTTAAGTCCAGACAAATAATCCAAGCTATCAGTATATTGTTGGACATTCCATATACAAGAACCAGAGAGATATTAAGCAGTGGCTCCAAACTAGACAAAGCTTCGTTGATATCTATATCTACCAATAAAAATATAGATTTTAGCGATAGTATAAAAGTATCAAATGAAATATTTGTAGAAAATATGTGCGAGTTAGATGGCGATATATTGAATACAATTGAGTCTATAGTCAGGAAAGCTAGCGAACCAGAGCTGATATTACGAGACTATGGTCATATGGTGGCAGATATAGATGTGTTGGTAAACTATATGCAACATGCCACAGACAACCGCACCATAGGAGCAAATGTATTGCTATATGGCTTGCCTGGCACTGGCAAGACACAGCTAGCCAAAACTGTAGCCAAAGTAGTTGAGAAAAATTTATTTGAGGTCAATTGTATCGATACTCAAGGTGAAGCCATGAGTGATCGTGAGAGGATAGATGCCTACAAGTTGGCACAGAGTTTGTTGTCTAGCAAAAACTCTGTATTGTTATACGATGAAGCAGAAGATATGTTTGATAGCGATCAAGGTGGTCTATTTACTCCACGCATCAAACAAGATGGCAAAGCATGGATAAACAAAATGCTAGAGACAAACGACATACCGACTATATGGATTACAAACGATATAGGCTCTATAGACAATGCTATCATTAGACGATTTGATATAAATATAGAGGTCAAAATACCCCAAAAATCCCATCGTATAAAGATGTTGAAAAAATACTCCAAAGGCAAGCTAGACGATGAAACTATAGCACAGTTTGCCACACACAAACAGATAGCTCCATCTCTCATAAGCTCTACAGCCAAAGTAGTAGATAGTATCAAGCCAAAGTTTGTAGCAAAGACATTTAAACATATTTTAAACAACACATTACAAGCCCAAGGATACAAAAAGATAAAAGAGCACACCATAGGCGATCTGCCTCAAACATATAGCACCAAGCTTATCAATACCACAGCAGATATAGATAGCATAACCAAAGGTATCAAAACTCACCACAATGCCAGACTGTGTCTATACGGAGTCCCCGGCACTGGCAAAAGTGCCTATGGTAGATATATAGCCCAGTATATAGAAAAGCCAGTGATACTTAAAAAACCCAGCGACCTACAGAGCAAGTGGCTAGGCGAGTGCGAGAAAAATATAGCTAGGGCATTTGAAGAAGCGGCAGACGAAAAATCTGTGCTGATATTTGACGAAGTTGATAACTTTTTGGGCGACAGAAGCACTGCTAGGCAAAGATGGGAGATAAGCCAAGCAAACGAGATGTTGGTCCAGATGGAAAACTTCGACGGAGTGTTTGTGGCTACAACCAATCTTTTGTCAAATCTAGACAAAGCAAGTATGAGACGGTTTGACTTGAAACTGGAGTTTAGGTATCTTGAACCCTATCAATCGTGGCGACTGTTTTGTCTGTTTGCCAAGCAATTTGGCATAGACAAGCCTACCAAAGCTACACAACATATCATCAAAAGTATGACACAGCTGACACCGGGTGATTTTGCAGCGGTGCAAAGACAAAGCAGATTTCGCCCTATCAAAGACACAAAAGACCTATGCGACAGGCTAGTAGATGAGATAAGACACAAGGAGCAAGACAGCGAGAAAATAGGGTTTGTGTGATAAACTTACAGACAGGACAAAGCAGGGGCGGCACGGCTTTGCCTATCTGTGTTGTTTGCCTTTCGGAACCCTAAACTTGTTTAGGGCAGATCGTTGAACAGATGACAAACTTGAGATTGTCCGAAGTTGTGGTTTACTCTATGATTGACCCCAGGCAAGCCAGGGGTTCCGAATAGGTTGCCAACATTCAAAATTCAACATTAACCAGTCCG
>JAOZTH010000024.1:17555-20442 GCA_029939245.1 Arcobacteraceae bacterium | reverse complement strand
TATTCTTAGTTATTTGTTCTTTTAAATTTTTGATATTTAAGTCAAAAAATTCATCACAAATCTTGTCAATATCACAATATAGCAAAGTCTCAAGTTCATGTAGTTGGATATATGGTATAAAATTGTCAGCACCTATATCATCAAAAAAGTTTTTCTCTAGCATCTGCACTTTTTCATAAACATTGGTTTGCTTGGTTTCGTTCAATTTTGGAAAATCATTTGGCAAACCATAAAGATCGATCATAGTGGTGATATAACAATTTTTTTGTTTAGCACAATCTTTTAACCTGTTTTTGATATGTTTTTTATATAGAGTATAACTATTTCCGCCACCTTTGCATACTGTGCCGTGCTTGTCTTTGCCTGTGATTACTTGTTCGGGTTTCAAGAATATATCTTTGCGGGCAAAATATGGTTTCAAGATATTTTTGACAAAACTCTCTTCACTTTGTCCCTCTACGACTACAAAGATGTTTATCAAGGTCTTCCACCTAATATATTGCTATCCCACATATCTGCTAGACTATAATCCTCTAGCCAACTACTCAAGCCCTTATCGGTAAATTTTTCAAAATCGCTACAATATCTTCCATCGTCATCTTGTTTTCTGTTTATAACGATAATATTTTTAGGTTCAAATTGATCTATCAATCTTGGTGACTGTGTAGTTATAAATATTTGTGAATTTATAGAAGCTATGTTTATCATCTCTGAGAGTATATCTATAGCAACTGGGTGAAGTCCAAGCTCTGGCTCATCTATCATTAGTATACTTGGCAAGCTTTGTCGTGGTTGTAGCAACAATGTAGCCAGACATATAAATCTAACTGTGCCATCTGATAACCTAAAACTACCTAGCTGTAAATCTGAATTAACCTCTTTAAATCTCAGTGGTATACTATCTCCTACAGGCTCCAATACAAAATCATCTAAAAACGGTGCTACTTGTTTGACATAAGACAATATTCTTTCGTAGTATTTTGGTTCTTTATGCTTTAACTTGTATAAAAACGATGCTATATTTCCACCATCACTTAAAAGATATGAGTTGCTCTCTAGTGGTCTGGCTATATGCATATATGCTGTTCTTGATGTATCATGAAAATGAAATACTCTAATAGACGAAAGCAAATCTTTTATATTTTTTGCGGTTCTATTTGTTGTGTATATGTCTCTTAGTTTTGTCTCTTTATATCCAGTATCCAAGAGGCTTTCTGTTTTAGATTTATCGTTTGTCTTGTGTATTTGTTGTATAACTTCACTTTCAAATAAAAACCTGTCATCTATTGTGTGATATATCTTAAATTGATAAAAACTTTTTGTATTGTTGGACTCAAAATTGATTTTTGCCTCGATATCTTGAGTAACTTTTTGTCCATGATAAAGCATAGACGATGCGAAACCATTGTCTGATACAAATTTGCCAAATCCTTTTGTCATCATATATGATATCATCTCAAAAAATGATATAATATTGCTTTTTCCACTTCCATTGGCACCTATAAATATATTTATATCATCAAATTGCAAATCTTGTATATCTCGTATGGTTTTAAATCCGCTTAGCTTTAGACTTTTTATTTTTGACATTTTAGGGCAACCTATATTTTATTTTGTCCATCTTATCTTTTTTTTCTTAATCCAACCCAACTGCTAGTCGTATGCTCTGTATCTTTTTGCCCGCTATCTTTCTAGCTTTGAGTGCTCCTGCTTGAAGTATCTGTTCTACTTTGTCTGGGTTATCTATATAAAACTCTCTTTTGGTCTTGAACTTTTGAAAGTTATCTTTGATCGTCTCTAGCAGTGTAAGTTTAAAATGCCCATATCCCTCTGCCCCACTTATATATCTAGTCTGTAGTTGCTGTAGCTCATCATCGCTCATAAATAGCTCACACAGCTTGTAGATATTGCAGTTATCAAAATCTTTTGCCTCGTCCAAGCCCTTGCTATCGGTGGTAATACTCATGACCTGTTTTTTGAGCTGCTTGTCGCTACAAAATATATCTATAGTGTTGTCGTAGCTTTTTGACATCTTTGCTCCATCTGTGCCGTTTATAGTCTGTGTATCTTGTGAGACTTGTGCTTTGGGTATAGTAAAAATATCGCCAAATCGGTCGTTAAATGTAGTGGCTATATCTCGGCACATCTCTATATGCTGTATCTGGTCTTTGCCTACTGGGACAATATCGCTGTCATACAACAATATATCAGCAGCCATCAGCACTGGATAGGAAAAGAGTCCATGAGAGGATTTGATACCCTTGGCTACTTTGTCTTTGTAGCTATGACCTCGTTCTAGCATAGCCATAGGTGTGAGTGTGGAGAGTATCCAGTATAGCTCTAGCACTTGTGGCACATCGTGTTGGCGATAAAATGTAGCCTGTTCTGGGTTTAGACCCAAACTCAAGAAATTAACCGCTGTTTCAAATATATTTCGCTGTAAAGATGCTCTGTCTTTTATAGAGGTCATAGCATGATACGAAGCGATAAAAGCAAAAAGCTCACTGCTGTCTTGTAGCGATATCATGGGTCTTACCATACCAAAATAGTTGCCTATATGCATAGCTCCAGATGGTTGTATTCCGCTTAAAATTCTCATGTTATTCTCCCATATATTTTAGCTCTAGGCTTATCATATCATCAAAAGTTTCAGCACGGCTTATACATCTATCATCTCCATCTTGCACTGCTACTTGGACTGCTTTGGCTCTCGTGTTGTAGTTGCTCGACATCGTGTAGCCATATGCTCCTGTATCGTGTATGACGACAATATCATCTCTAGTGGTGCTAGGTAGTGATATATCTTTGGCAAAAAAGTCACCACTTTCACATATAGGTCCTACTACGGTGCATAGGCTTTTCTCTGTCGTGTTGTCGTGCACTTCTA
>JAOZTH010000024.1:0-17455 GCA_029939245.1 Arcobacteraceae bacterium | reverse complement strand
ATAGGTCCTACTACGGTGCATAGGCTTTTCTCTGTCGTGTTGTCGTGCACTTCTATGCGGTGTGTAGCTTGATATAAAGAGGGTCTTATGAGGTCGTTCATAGCACCATCTACTATGACAAACCGTTTGCTATCGTTTGCTTTTTCGTATAAAACTTTGGTGAGCAAATATCCGCTATCTCCTACTATGTATCTACCTGGTTCTGCTACTATTGTCACATCTAGTCCATGAAGCTCCTCTAGTATCATCTGTCCGTAGTCTTGAGTATTTATGAGTTTCTCGTCTGTGTATCGGATAGCTAACCCACCACCCACATCGAAAAATTTGATATCTATTTTTAACGCTTGTAGATTTCGCACTAGATTTGCTACTATATTGACCGCTTCGCGGATAGGTTGTAGCTGTGTGAGTTGGCTGCCTATATGCATATGCACCCCTATAGGCTCTAGGTGTGGGCTATTTTTGGCATAGATATATAGCCGTTTGGCTTCGTCTATATCTACTCCAAATTTGTTTTCGTGTAGTCCTGTCGATATATAGCTGTGAGTTTTTGGGTCTATGTCTGGGTTTATCCTCACAGATATTCTAGCTACTTTGCCTAACTCTTTGGCTACTTGCTCTACTCGTGCTAGTTCTTGAGAGCTTTCTATGTTGATAAAAAGTATGTCGTGCTGTAGGGCATATTCTATCTCATCATCTTTTTTACCAACTCCTGAAAATATTATCTTGTATGGTTTGATACCTGCTAATATAGCTCGTCTTATCTCGCCTACACTTACGCAATCCGCTCCTGCTCCTGCTGTGCTTAGATGTTTTAGCAAACTTAAGTTTGAGTTTGCTTTGACTGCATAACACACTAGCGATTTTCGTGCTTTAAATATATTTTTGATATCGTTGTATTTTTTTATAATATTGTCAAAATCATACACAAAACAAGGAGTGCCGTATTTTGTAGCTAGTTTTTTGAAGTCCATACTCACTGTGTGTCGCCTTTGTTGTCAAACTCTTTGTCTACCTCGTCTTGGTATTTTTCTTGGTATGTTATCATCGATACTCGTAGCTCTTGCATAAACTCTTGTGAGACATCGTCATCACAACTCCACACCACTTCTATATCGTTGCCATATTCGGCTCCCATCTGTTCTATGTTTTGTGAAAACTGCTCCAGATCTTCACATTTGACGGTATGGTTTTCCATAGTGTCAGTCAGCTCAATATACCAACTTTTGTCATCTTTTTGTCTTTGTGTCGCTGTAAATTTCACACTCATATTTTACCTTTTTTGTTATTTGAGTGTCATTATAGCTAACTTTTATAAAACTTTGGTATAATGTCTCTTTAAAGGATAAATTTTTGATAGATAGTTGGCTAGATGATATAAAAAAATGCAGATCGTTGCAAAAGCTCGATGATATAAGAGTGGGTATATTGGGCAAAAGTGGAGAGCTTACAAATATGTTTGCTACCATGAAAACAGTGCCAAACGAAGAGAAAAAACAGTTTGCGATGAAACTAAACGAACACAAATCATCTGTGACCAAAGCACTAGAAAACAAAAAATCACAGCTAGTAGCCACACAAACCAAGAAAAAGCTCAAAGCCTCTGCTATAGATGTGAGCAGATACGTACAGCCAACCACCGTGGGAGCTATACACCCTATCACTAAAACTATGAACCGTATCATAGACTATTTTACTGCTCTTAACTATGAAGTGATAGACGGACCGCTCGTAGAAGATGACTTTCACAACTTCGCAGCACTGAACTTACCTGTCTATCATCCAGCTAGAGATATGCAAGATACATTTTATTTTAACGACAGCAAACTACTTCGCACACATACATCACCTACACAAATACGAACAATGCTATCACAGAAACCACCCATACGGATGATAGCTCCGGGCAAAGTGTTTCGCCGAGATTTTGATATCACTCATACACCTATGTTTAGCCAAGTAGAGGGTCTAGTGGTCCAGCACGGACAGGATATATCGTTTGCTAACCTCAAACACACAATACAAGAGTTTGTAGTAGATATGTTTGGCGATGTCAAAGTGAGATTTAGACCATCGTTTTTTCCGTTTACGGAGCCATCGGCTGAAGTCGATATATCATGCATATTTTGCCAGCAAAAAGGGTGTCAAGTTTGCTCTCAAACAGGTTGGCTAGAAGTGTTAGGCTGTGGTGTGGTAGATCAAAATGTGTTCAAAGAGGTAGGACTGGAAAACTGTAGCGGTTTTGCCTTTGGGTTGGGTGTAGAGAGATTTGCTATGCTTTTGCATCAAATACCAGACTTGCGAAGTTTGTTTCAAACAGATGTGCGATTGTTGAGGCAGTTTAGATGATAGTCTCAAGATATTGGCTACAAGAGTTTGTAGATATAAGTGGCATAAACGATGACAAGCTATACGAAGCACTAAACACTATAGGTCTAGAAGTAGATAGCATAGAAAACATAACGATACCAGACGGTGTAGTCATAGGATATGTAAAGCAGTGCGAGAAACATACACAAGCTGACAAACTTTCTGTTTGTCAAGTAGATATAGGCGACAAAACTTTGCAGATAGTCTGTGGTGCAAAAAATGTAGCTAAAGATATGTTTGTGCCAGTGGCGACAGTAGGCACTATTCTAGGCGATGACTTCACTATAAAGCAGACGACCTTGAGAGGTGAAAGCTCTGTTGGTATGATATGTAGTAGTAGCGAGATAGGATTGCCAAAGACAAATGATGGTATCATGGCACTAGATGACTCTATAGGAGAGTTGATAGTCGGCAAAGAGCTAAATGAATACAAGCTACTAAACGATACTATCATAGATATAGAACTGACCGCAAACAGAGGCGACTGTATGAGTGTGTATGGAGTTGCTAGAGATTTGGGAGTCTATTTTGACATAAAACAAAACGATCTTGACTTAAACATTACACACTCAGACAAAGCAGTAGGTCAAGCATTTTCGTTTGCTGCTCATAAAGATATGGTTTCAAATGTGTTGTTAAGTGGAGCTGATATATCTACATTTGAGACAAAAATTTTATATGATATTCGCACAGCGATCGCTGGGTGTCATAGCGATAACAGCTTGAAAAATATCGCATCATATGCTACACATAGTGTAGGTGTTTTGTTTGATATCATAGCACACAGGTTAAAGCAAAACGACCTAGGACTTTCTGTCATAGATATAAAGCCAGACAGTAGAGGGTTTGATAGCATATATAGTAGCGAAAAGATTACGACCATAGGTATAGACTCAAACGAGACAAACATACCAAAAGAGACAACCACATCAAACTTAGCTATAGTAGCTTTGTATATCAATCCAGACACTATAAACAAGATGGTATTTGACAAAAAGATAAAAACAGACGATATATATTATAAAAGTTCACGAGGTAGTGAGCCAAATCTAAATCTAGGAATCAAATATTTTCAATATATTTTAAACCTATGCGGAGCTTCTATATATAGCGGATACAAAAAATTAACCAACAACAAACAAATAACTTCGCTAACTATTGATATAAATGATATAAACAATATCATAGGTCAAAATATAGAGCAGCAAACCATAGTTAAGATACTTGAAAATCTACAGTTTAGCTTGAAGCCTATAGATACAACGATATTTGAGATTGTTGTGCCATATTTTAGAACAGATATCAAAAATATAGCCGATATTACAGAAGAGATAGTTCGTATGATAGGTATAGACAATATCACAGCCGTGCCTTTGAGCATAGCAGAGCGAAACAAACAAAACTATACGACAACCAAACAAAACTTTCTAAACAACATAAAACAAAAAGCAGTAGCAAGTGGCTTTTATGAACAGGTCAGCTTTTTGTTTGCCAACAGACAGCAGACTGCTAAATACGGTTTCGATGTCATAGAGGAAAAAAAGGATTTGTCAAATCCCATAAACAGCGAGCTAGATACGATGAGGACTACATTGCTTTTAAATTTGCTAGAGTCAGCCAAACTAAACCAAAACCAAGGTCTAGCACAGGTGATGTTGTTTGAGTTGGGCGAAGTTTATGACAAAAGCCGAAACCAACGAAACGAACTATCGTTTCTGTTTTGTGGCTACAAAGAGTCAGCAAATATCCAAAACCAAAGTAAACCAGACAAAGTAGATTTTCCTATATTTGTCCGAAAGATAGTAGATATCATAGGTGAGTTTGAACTTGTAGCATCTACTAGCACCAAAAACAGTCTAACAAATCCATATGTATGTGCCGATATAGTCCAAAACAGTCAAACCATAGGATACATAGCACAGCTCCATATAGATGTGGCGGATGATTTTGATATAGACCAGACATATATATGCACTATAGATATAGACATGTTAAAGCAAAAAAATATCAAAGTCAAACCATACTCAAAATACCAAGCAGTGCATAGAGATATCAGTATAGTCGCTCCAAAGGATATGCCATATATAGAGATAGCAAACTGTATAAAAAGCTTGAAAATAGAGCAGATACAGAAGTTTGACCTAGTAGATATATACACAGACAAAAAACTCAAAAAGCACGAAAGTCTGACTATACGGTTCTTGCTCCAAAGCCATGATGACACTATGAGTGAAGAAAATATCACGAAGATTATGGACGATATAGTCCTACATTTAGACCAAAAACTAGGACTGAAACTTAGATGAATAATCTAAAGGTTGTCAAGCTAAAAGCCCCATTTGATAGGTTTATATCAAATATAGCGAGTGATAAATCCATATCTCATAGGTGTGCCATATTGAGTTTGTTTAGCGACAAACCATCTGTCATATATGACTATTTACAGGCAGAAGATACACAAGATAGCTTAAATATAGCCAAACAACTAGGTGCAAAAATAGTAGTCCAAAACAACAAAACTACCATAACACCACCAAGCACTATAGCCACACCAACACAGCCACTAGACTGTGGCAATGCCGGCACTGCCATGCGACTATGGGCTGGGTTTTTGAGCGGTTGCGAGGGAGAGTTTGTTCTCACTGGAGACAAATATCTGTTAAGACGACCTATGGCTAGAGTTGTCAAACCGCTTTGTAGTATAGGAGCAAATATCATAGACCATAGAGGCTTCGCTCCGCTTACTATCATAGGCAACACAGACCTAAAAAGTTTTGATTTTCATAGCGACATAGACTCCGCCCAAGTCAAATCTGCTATGATACTGGCATGTATAAAAGGCGGGCAAGACTCCACATATACAGAAAACACCACCACCAGAGACCACACAGAGCGGATGCTAGTAGGTATGGGAGCAAATATTACAAACATAGAGGACAAGATATATATCAAACCTACAAGCAAACCATACAGACCGCTAAACCTAACTGTGCCTAGCGATCCCTCTTCTGCATTTTTCTTTGCTGTCGCTACTGCTATCACACCAAATAGCAAAGTAGTGCTAAAAAATATATCTTTAAACCCTACAAGGATAGAAGCATACAAGTGTTTAGAGCAGATGGGAGCAGATATCACATACAACTTAAAAGAGGATATATATGAACCCATAGGCGATATAGTAGTGCGACATAGCAAACTGCACGGCATAACGATAGATAAAAATATACCGTGGCTTATAGATGAGCTACCAGCACTGAGTATAGCTATGAGTATAGCAAAGGGCAAAAGTATAGTCAAAAATGCCAAAGAACTCAGGGTAAAAGAGAGCGACAGAATAAGCTGTGTCATAGACAATCTAAAGCTATGTGGTATCAAGTGTCACGAGCTAGACGATGGATATAGCATAGACGGTGGAGGTGTGTTTCAAAAAGCGGCTATAAACTCTCACGGCGACCACAGAATCGCTATGAGCTTCGCTATAGCTGGACTTTTGTGTGGTATGGATATACTAGATACTGACTGTATAGAGACATCATTTCCAAATTTTCAAGAGATATTGGGAGAGTTATCTTGCAGATAAAACTAGCTTCGCATTATGGATTTTGTTTTGGTGTCAAAAGAGCTATAGATATAGCCCAAAAATACAAAAACAGCACAACCTTAGGACCACTCATACACAACCAAAAAGAGATAGACAGGTTAAAGAGGGATTATGATATAGGATTGTATCAAAGCTTAGATGAGGTTCAGCCAGACGACACTATCATCATACGAACACACGGCATACCAAAAGAGAGCATGGCACAACTCAAGGAGAAAAAGGCAAACATCATCAATGCCACATGTCCTTATGTGACTACTTTGCAAAACATAGTCAAAAATATAGATCAAGATATATATTCTATAGTGATATTTGGCGATGAAAATCACCCAGAAGTCAAAGGAGCTAAAAGTTGGGCTACAGATATAGACGATATATATGTAGTTTTGGATACAGATGAGCTAGACAAAATAATATTCAAAAATCAAAAGATAGCCATAGTAGCACAAACGACCAGAAACAAACAGTATTATCTAGCCATAGTAAATAAGCTTATATTAAAATACAAAGAGGTGGTGGTATATAACACTATTTGCGATGCGACATTGCAAAATCAACATGCCACAGACCAGCTATCAAGACAAACTGATGTGTTGCTTGTAATCGGTGGCAAAAACTCATCAAATACCAAACAGCTATACGATATAGCAGTGAAAAATTGTCCAGATAGCTATCTCATAGAAGATGAGACAGAGCTTCTTGATAGTTGGTTTGAGGGCAAAAAGATATGCGGTATCACAGCAGGAGCTTCCACTCCAAACTGGACGATAGAAAATATTATAAAAAATTTAAAGGACAAAAATGAATAACATAACACAAATACTAGATCAAATAGCGAGCGAAAAAGGTTTGCAGACAGCACAAGTAGAAGAGGCACTCAAAGAATCTATGATAAGAGTAGCCAAAAAGCTAGGCGACTGGACTTTGGAATACGGCTCAGATATAGACAAAGAAAATGACAAGCTAAACTTATATCAAAAAATCGAGGTTGTCCTAGCAGATGACGAACGACTAAGCGGTGAAGTGCTAGATGAGGATGAAAATCCCATAAATGCTGAAAACTTTATCACTATAGAAGAAGCAGTGAAACTAGACAAAGGACTAGAGATAGGCGATTTTGTCCAATACGATATGGAGTTTGAACATATGGGACGAAATGCTTCTAGCTACCTATACAAAGAGTTAGAATACAGACTACAAAACTACATAAGCGACAATATATTTGAAAAATACAGAGCAAAAGTAGGCACGCTAGTCAATGCAATAGTGACAAATATAGACAAAGAGGAAAACACTTTTGTAGATATAGCAGAAGTTCGTGGTATGTTAAGTAGAAAAAACAGGATAAAAGGTGAAAAGTTTAAAGTAGGGGATACTATACAAGCTATAGTCAAATCCGTGCGAATAGACAAGATTTTTGGTCTCATAGTAGATTTATCTCGCACAAGTCCCAAGTATCTTGAAGCTTTGCTAGTGCTAGAAGTGCCAGAACTCAAAGACAAAAAGCTACATCTAGAAGAGATAGCCAGGATACCAGGAGTTAGAGCTAAGATAGCCGTAGTGTCGCTAGACCCAAACACAGACCCTATAGGATCTATAGTCGGAGTCAAAGGTGTGAGGATAAATGCAGTCAGCGAAGAGCTAAATGGCGAGGGTATTGACTGTATAGAATATACTTCTGTGTTGGAAAAATTTGTAGCTCGTGCTATGTCTCCAGCGAGAGTAGAAGCTGTGTCTATAACCGAAGAAGAGATTATAAAAGAAGACGGCTACAAAAAGATATTGCGAAAAGCCACTATCACGATACAACAAGATGAAAAAAGCAAAGCCATAGGCAAAGCAGGAGTCAATATACGACTAGCAGGTATGCTTACTAGATGTGACATAGATATAGAGACTATAGAATCCACCACCAAAAGTAGTAGTGAAAACACAAGAGACAAAGACAAACCACTATCGAAAGATACTTCGGAGCTAGAAGCTATATTTAAGAGCTAAAACCCATAAAGTGCTGGAAACACTACAAGTGTAGCTAACACTAGCACTTGTAGGATGATAAAAGGCAAGACACCTTTGTATATATCTGTCGTCTTGATATTTTGTGCTACACCTTTGAGATAAAACAGCGAAAATCCAAACGGCGGAGTGAGAAACGAGCTTTGTAAGTTCATAGCTATAAGTATAGCAAACCATATAGGGTCTATACCTATAGTCACACTTATAGGCAAAAGTATTGGCACTACTATATATGATATCTCTATAAAATCTATAAAAAACCCAAGCACAAAGATGATAAGCATACTAAGGATTATAAATCCCCATTTATCGCCAGGCAAACCAGTCATCAACTCTTCTACTATAGTGTCAGCCCCCGTATAGACAAACACTAGAGAAAAAGCAGTAGCCCCTATAAGTATAGCAAATACCATGGATGTAATCTTGACCGTCTCTTTTGAACTTGCTACGACCAAATCATAGCTAAGCTCTCTATAGATATATGCTAATATCAGCGAACCTACAGCTCCCACAGAGGCAGACTCTGTAGGGGTGGCGATGCCGGCAAATATAGAACCCAGCACCAAAAATATCAAGAAAAACGGCGGTATTATAGCTTTGAGTGCTACTATTATCTGCTCTTTTTTACTTAGGCTGCTATCTTGTGGCAATGCTGGTGCCATATCTTTGTATATGTGAGATATTATCAAAATATACAAGATATATATACCTACAAGCACCACAGATGGTATCACAGCAGCCTTAAATAGGTCGCCTACTGCCACACCAAATACATCGGCAAGTATGATGAGTATGATAGATGGTGGTATTATTTGACCCAAAGTTCCACTAGCACATATAGTGCCACATGCCAGTGGCTTGTCGTAGTGGTATTTGAGCATGACAGGTAGCGATATTACACCCATAGCCACGACAGATGCCCCGACTACACCAGTGCTAGATGCTAGCATAGCTCCTACTATGACAGTAGATACAGCTACACCGCCACGAATCTCACCAAATATCGTGCCCATGGCTTCGAGCAATCTTTGAGCTAAGTTTGATTTTTGCAACACTATACCCATAAAAATAAATAGTGGAACTGCCATAAGTATTTTGTTTGTCATGATACTATATATACGAAATGGCATTTGCGAAAAAAGTAAGTTAAACTCTTCTAAAAACAGCACCATATCAAAACCACCACTAGCAGTTATCTCTACAAAAGTAGATATACCACCAAACAGCAAAGCAACTGCCCCAAAAGTCCAAGCTACAGGATAACCCAAACTCAATGCAAACAAAGCAAAGCCAAACATATATATACCTATCATTTTTGCTCTTTTAGTTTAGTTATGTTTGTTTTTATATACAGCAACGACATTGCAAATATAAAAGCAAACGATAACGGTATCATAAATTTGATAATCCACCTATGTGTAAGCCCTCCAGGGTCTTCACTGATCTCACTATAATCATATGCATCATACACAAAATCATAAGAATCAAACGTTATAAACAGAGCAAAAGGTATCAAAAAAAGCACAGTGCCTAGTATATTGATATATGCTTTTGTCTTTGGGGAGTGTGTATCGTATAAGAAATCAACCCTCACATGAGACTCTTCGTTGATAGCATATGCTATACCAAACAAAAACATCACAGCAAAAAGATGCCACTCAAACTCTTGAAGCCATATAAAAGTGGTATTGAAAAAATATCTCAATACCACATCAAAAAACAGATTAAATATCAAAAGCAGTAGCAAAATCGCTGTGAAACTGCCTATGGTATCGTGTATTTTTCTCAAGTTAATACTATTTTAGACTATCTGTAGTCTGGATATAACCATACTCACCCATCTTTGACCATGCTCTGGCCTTTTTGATATATGCTTGTTGGTTGTCATAAATTTCCTTGAACAGTTTGTTTTCACTAGCATATTTGTCAAACACTTCAGTTGTAGCATCTTTCATCTTTTGCATAACTGGCTGTGGAAATGACTTGACTTTGATATCTGGGAAATCTGTCTTCATTTTCGCCCATGCTTCGCTAGATGCATGGAAGTTTTCATAATACATATCACTAGCACTGGCTTTCATAGCAGTTACAAGTATATTTTGATAACTTTTTGGCAACTTTTCAAATGCCTTTTTGTTTACCATAAACTGCATCTCGCTAGCTGGCTCATGCCAACCAGTATAGTAGTATGGTGCTACTTTGTGGAAGCCCATCTTTATATCCATACCCGGACCTACCCACTCGAGAGCATCTATAGTGCCACGGTCTAGCGATGTGTACAATTCTCCTGCTGGTATGTTTGTGACACTTACACCTAGTTTCGCCATCACTTCACCTGCCAAACCAGGTATCCTCATTTTTATGCCTTTTAAGTCATCTACACTTGCGATCTCTTTTTTGAACCAACCACCCATCTGGACTCCTGTGTTGCCTCCTGGGAAGTTTAGGATACCAAATCTGTCATAAACTTTGTTCATGTATTTCATACCATCGCCATAATAAAACCAAGCATACTGCTCTTTCATAGTCATACCAAATGGAACAGTAGTAAACCATATTGTGTTGATATCTTTACCTTTCCAATAATACGAACCACTATGTCCCATCTCGTATTGTTTGTTTTTGACAAAATCCAATATACCCAAAGCTGCCTTGTGCTTCTCTTTGCCGTGAAGTTCTATGACAAAGTTGCCATCTGTCATGTCACTTACCATCTTTGCAAGAGTATGTGTAGGCGATGCCAGAGGTGTCAAAGTAGAAGGCCATGTCATAGCTAGTTTCCATACTACTTTTTTGGTCTCCTTTTTCACTTCTTTTTTTGCTACTTGTTTAGCTTCTTGTTTCACTGGAGCCGCACTTTGTTTGGTCTCGCTAGTTGGCTTGTCACCGCAACCTGTAAATATCAATCCTACTAGTAGAAATGATATCATCATCAAATAAATCTTTTTCATATTTTTCCTTTTTGTGAATATGTCACTATTTTTTATTTTTATATCTTTATTTGATATTGTTATTTAAAAACAAGATAATTATAACAAATTTAAATAAATTTAATCAGTATTTTACCTATTTTGGCGAAAAATAATCAGTTTTTTGTCGTGAAAGCTTATGTTTAATATCTTTTATCACTTTGTGATTGCCTGAAGTGTAGCTATCTATGACAGACAACCCCTTGTATTTCAAGGGCTTAGCAAATGCTGGAGCTTCTAGCATATTGCCCGTGTTGTAGCTCTCCTCAAAAAGCGACAGGTCGTTGCCTAGCACTCCGCTTATATTTCTAGCTATACTATCGGCTAGCACAAGTGATGGTAACTCTCCGCCTGTGAGGATATAGGAACCTATGCTGAAAACCTCAGATGCATACCTCTCTATCACTCGCTCGTCTAGTCCTTCATATCGGCTAGAGACGAAAACTATAGTTTGTTTGCTAGCCAATCTTTTGGCATCGTTTTGCACAAATTTTTTGCCACATGCGGTCAAAAACAGTATATGACAATCATCATAAGTATTGACTATATCATCGAGACAATCAAAAAGCGGCTGGACTGTCATAAGCTGACCAGCTCCACCTCCACACAGTCTGTCGTCCACTTTTTTGTGTTTGTTAGTCGTGTAGTCTCGTGGGTTATAAAATTTTATATCTATAAGTCCATCTTTTGTAGCGCGACCCAATATACTATCGTCAAAATATGGACTTATGAGATTTGGAAATATCGTTACAAATATATAGATCAACTATCTAAACTTTTGATAAACTCTAGACACATATGCACCCCCACACCACTAGCTCCGTGCGGATTGACTCCCCATATTTCCTCTACAAATGTAGGACCTGCTATATCGCAGTGTAGCCACTTTTGTTTGTAGTCATCTTGCACAAATTCGCTTAAAAACAGCCCAGCAGTCAAAGCTCCGCCATATCTACTACTAGCTATATTTGATATATCTGCTATCTCGCTTTTGAGTTGTTTTTTCAAGTATCTGTTAAATGGCAACGATGTAGCCTCTTCGCCACAGTTTATAGCACTCTTGACCATGCGGTGTTTTAGCCTATCGTTATGTCCCATGATACCAGTGGTATAGCTACCCACTCCTACGACACATGCACCAGTGAGTGTTGCAAAATCAACCATATAATCTATGTCGGCTATGTTGTCTTGGGCATAACATAGACAATCAGCTAGCACCAATCTACCCTCGGCATCGGTATTTTTGACCTCTATAGTTTTGCCGTTTTTTGCAGTTAGAACATCGTCTGGCTTGTATGCATCGCCACCTACCATATTTTCAACCGCACCTACGATACCATGCACTTCATATGGAAGCTGTAGTTTCGCTATAGCCTCTATAAGCCCTAGCACTACAGCTCCACCACCTTTGTCGCTTTTCATATTTACCATAAAATCAGATGGCTTCAAACTCAGCCCACCACTATCATATGTGAGACCTTTGCCTATTAGGACTATCTTTTTTTTGGGATCTTGTGGCTTGTATGACAGATGTATCAGCTTGGACTCGTGTCTGCTCGCTCTCCCTACAGCCATCATAGCTCCCATACCATGAGTAGCAAAATACTCTTCACTAAACACCTCACACTTTATGTTATTTTCTTTTGCTATGGCTAAAGCCTTTTTCGCCATGATAGCAGGATAAAAATCCTCTGGAGTGGTATTGACTATATCTCGCACAGTCATGATACTATTTGCTATATGTTGGCTATCTATGATATCTTTTTTGTCTATCTTTTTTGATACTATATTTAAAGTTAGGTTCTTTGGACTTTTTTTACTTTTGTATCTGTCGAACTTATAAAATCCCAGCATAGCTCCTATGACTACTTCGGTGTGAAAATCATCTATGATGATATGTGCTTTGGTATAGTTGGTCGTCAGCAGTTTTCTCATGGCTATCGCCACTGCTACTTTGGTATTTTGACTTGAAATCTTTTCAAATGCTACAAATATCTTGTTTTGCTCTGGCAAAAACAGGACACTCTCATCTTCTATCTTATACTCTAGCAACTTTGATATATCTTTGATACTATCTGGTATGCTATCTACTATAGATATGCCTATGCTATCGTTTTCTATCTTTTTGTTTAACTCTATTTTCATTTTTATCCTTTTTTGTTTTTATTCTAATCCGCCGTCATTTATAGTCCAACCAAAGTTGTTGATAATATCATCTCTAGCTGACTGTCCGCTTGAGTTGTATTTGCTCCCACCACCATGAAAGCTCTCTCCTAGCTGTAGTGTCAAACCGCTCCAGCCTATCAAAGTATCGCTGTAGTTATCTGTGCCCATAGCTGTGTCTCTTAGAAAATTTGTGATATTTGTCACTTTTGATATATCCCAGCTAGCTAAATTTTGATCGAAACTAGTAGCCCCTCTAAACATAGAGTTCATATTTGTGATCTTTTCTGTGTTCCATTCGCCTATGTCGCTGTTGAAACTAGTAGCACCATAAAACATACTAGAACTATTTGTAACTTTTGATATATTCCAGTTTTTTATATTTTGGTCGAAACTTGCAGCCCCTCTAAACATGGAGCCTGTGTTTGTGATATTTACTGTGTTCCACCCACTTATATTGCCATTGAAGCTAGTAGCTCCATAAAACATATTTTGACTATTTGTCACATTCATTATATTCCAGCTGTTTAAATCTTGATTGAAGTTTGTAGCATCTCTAAACATCTCAGACATATTTGTAATCCTAGAAACATCCCAGTGATTTATATTGGTATTGAAACTTGTAGCGCCCCTGAAAGTTCGAAACAAAGATGCGGCATAGTTTAGATTTGGTGCATCCGTGGCATTGACTACCAAAGCAGAACATCCATAAAAAGATTTTTGCATACTTTTTAGCCTTATATCTCCCCACTGCTCTATAGATACTAGCTTGTCTTTTTGACTGCCATTATCTATCTTGATACCTGGAAAGTCTCTTGAGATTTTGACCGTATATGTGCCAGCACTAGTATATGTATGCGAAAAATTGTTTGTAGCTATACCTGTATCGCTACCACCATCTCCCCAGTCAATATCGTAGTTTATACCCCAAGTTACAACCAAAGGCATAGTTATAGTATCACCTGCATTTACTTGCCATCTAGTTATAAATGGTTCAACTACATCAGCTATAGTTATATTTATAGTTTTGGTTAGTTCGTTGCCCGCTTTATCTATGATCTTGAAGCTTGTATTATAAATATTATCTTTGTTGCTGTCTTTTGGTTGTTCAAAATTTGCTTTGGTTTTAAACATAAATTTATTGGTGCTTTGTTCAAACTTCATATGGATATTATCCAAAATTAAACCATCTATTATATACGGACTATTGCCTATATTTGCATCCGATATGACAAGTGTCACCACTGACTCTTCGTTTTCATCTATTGTTATATCGTCTGGTGCTGTAGTTGTTGGAGCAGTTCTGTCATACATGACCGCACTGCCATCTGTCGTAGCATTGACAGGGCTACCTGGATTGCCATGCAAGTCTTGGTAGCTAGATATAGCGAAAGCTATGTTGCCTTCGCTATCACCACTAGCCATAGTGATAGTAGCATCAAAAGTTTTGTCATCGCTATCACCCATATCGCTCACGTTTGCCACTCGTCCAGATATAGTAGCGTTTATCGTAGCTATATCTAGTGGCTCGTTTGCCGTCCATTTAACTACTACTATGTCGTTTTGTTTGGCAAATGTGTTTGGATTTTTGTCGTTGTTTGACTCTATATGTACCAAACTCAAAGTAGGATTTGTATCGTCTGTGATAGTCAGCACATAGCTATCATTTGCTTCCTTATAGTTGGTGTCGGCTTGCTTGGTAGCAGTAACAGTGACTACTCCTATCTTGACAAAAGTGACCAATGCACTGTTTTGGTCTATCGTAGCTACACTATCGTCACTTATGGTATATATGATAGCTCCAGTGCCGGCTCCATCTGTGAGTATTTTTTGTGTAAATGTAGTAGTGTTGATACCTACAGATCTATCTATATCAGCATCTATAGTTTGTGATACCTTATCTATATTCGCTACTACTGTTTTAGTAGAAGTCCCCCCACTATTTGTAGCTTTTATCTCGAAAAATATCTCACCAGCACATGTAGGTGTGCCGCTTATAGTTCCTGTGGTTTGGTTGATATCTAGCCCACAAAACACAGCAGGGACTATACTCCAGCTATCTACCGGGTCAGTTGAGCTGTTTGTCGGTGTCCATGTCGCTATAGCAGTGCCGAGGCTACCGTTTATGGTATTTGATGAGCTTGATATATCTGGTGCATTGGTTGCTATCACTACAGGCGATGGAGTCGTCGCTGTATTGTTGCCTACTTGTGACGTGTTGTATTGAGAATCCTCACTACAAGAGACTAGCAACAGTCCCACACAAATCAAAAAAATCTTATTTAATCTAAAAATCATATCTCACTCCTATCAACAAACTGTTTATATGTTTGTGTTTTATCGTCTCTTCTTCTATAGTTGTCCTATGGTTAATATCCAAAAATCTATATACCATGTATACCTCCGTTTGTTTTGTTATATTTTTTGATAGACCAAACTTCACACCATATAAAGTTTGTTTGGAACTATCTATTTGCTTGCCTGTGTAATTTTTCATAGGGCTGCTTTGCCATTTTAATACACTAGCTCCTAGCATTATACCCAAATATGGTTTAAGTTTAGTCTCAAAAAATCTATAGTTCAACGATATGTATATATTGTCTATATCAGCTAGACCCAAATCAAGCCTATCTATCTCTAGTTGATTATAAATCTCATCACTCCAACGGTATCCAATACCAACTTTCAAGTTCAAGCCGTTTGTGTCCAAAGCATCGTCTTGGAGATTGTCTTTGTCTGCACGGTTTTCTATACCGACTATACCCACACCTATAGCACCATCTATGAAAATATTGTTTTCAATATCATCTTTGTCGTCTTGCTCTTTTTTGTCATCTTGGTCGCTTTGTGTGCTGTTTGTATCTTGTCTGTTTGTATTGTTGTTTTCTTTTTGTTTTGTTGATTGTCTTTGACATCGTTTTATGAGCTGTATTTTGATATACCCTAGCTGGATATTTGTTTTCTCATTGTCTGTAGCACTTTCATATACACACTCTTCCAAGCCGGGTTTGTCGTCCAAGTAGCTATGCTCTACATAAGTCCATGTCCTTGTATTTATGCCAGTTTTCAGCGACACGAAGCCGTTTTTGTGTAGTTTATAATACTGCTTTTTGATGTATTGTTGTTTGCCTTTGAGCTTGCACCAGCCGTAGCTATCACAGCTATCTACTTGGATAGTTTGCAAGAAATACACCTGTTTGTCATCAAAATCATCAATAGCAAAAAGATTTAAAACAAATAAAAATATGATTAGATACCGTGTCATCATAATATTTTACCAAAATATATTTAAATTAAGTTTTTTTTGATAAAATTCACAAAAATTAGGTAGGTTTATATGGTAAATATCAAAAAATTTGTCAAAAATGCGATAGTAGAAGACAACGGCAGGGGCGATCTGTTTTTCGACATAGCTCCCAAAGGCAGGTTCAAAGCTAGAGTAGTAGCCAAAGACGACGGCATATTAGCAGGGGTCAAATATGCTAGAGTGTTAGCCAAAGCAGAGAAATTTGACTGTAAGTTTCGCCTACTAGATGGCGACACTATAAAAAAGGGCGACACCATAGCCACACTAGAGGGCAGAGCCTCAACACTACTAAGTAGTGAGCGAACTTTTCTAAATATGCTCCAACATGCCTCTGGTATAGCTACCGAAGCATCAAAATATGCCAAGCTACTACAAAACTCCGATGTAGTGCTACTAGATACTAGAAAGACCAGACCACTCTTGCGAAACTTTGAAAAATATGCCAGTAGAGTAGGCGGAGCTATAAACCACAGGCTAGGACTAGATGACTGCCTCATGCTCAAAGATACACATCTCAAAACCATATCAAATCTCAAAGAGTTTATAATAAAGGCTAGGAAACGAATATCGTGGGTCACCAAGATAGAAGTAGAGTGCGAAAACTACGAGCAAAGTGTAGTCGCTATGGAAGCTGGAGCAGACATAATCATGTGCGACAATATGACCTGCGAACTTATATCAAAGATAGCATCGTATAGAGACGAAAACTATCCACATATGCTACTAGAAGCTAGTGGCAACATAACTTTAGATACCATAGCCGACTATTTAGACACAGGCATAGATGCTGTCAGCAGTGGGTCTATCATACATCATGCTGTATGGCTTGACTTCTCTATGAGGTTTGATTAATACCACTACAGCTACAAATTTATATGCACACTTGATAGTTCGCCCAAAGCAGTATCAAGTCGTGTTATAACTTTATTCATAGCCTCTTTTGACACAGCGAAATTAAGTCGCATAAACCCACTGCCGCTTTTGCCAAAAAATATACCACGACTTAGTCCTAGCTTTGCTTTAAGTATA
>JAOZTH010000023.1 GCA_029939245.1 Arcobacteraceae bacterium | reverse complement strand
CTCAAAGACGATCTAAAAAAAGAAGATGTTCGGTCTTATAGGCTTGAACTCCAAAAAAAACTTTTTGGTATTCAAAAGAAGTATTTACTAGGTATAGATATTTTTGTTGACAGCACAGATACAATGCAAGATAGAATATCGACAGTTCAAGACCAATTTTATACCGATATCCGCACATATGGAAAACTGATATATGGCTAATACAACATATGCATTTGGATTTTGTAGAGGATTTGTTTGGTCGTGTGTGTGCCTTGCTTGATATATATCCCAAAGAATTGGTGTGATAAATTTTGTTTATAGACAAAGTTTAAGAAATAGTTGGTAAAATGCCACAAAAGGATAAATAGTGCTGATACTAGGTCAAAAATACAGCTTTACTTCGCTAGAGATACAGCGACTAAACAAAAAGTTTGACACCATCACCACCATAGCATACAAAGATAAAGATCCTGCCGATGTCATATCACAGATAGAAAATACTCTAAACAACAGCACCGCTACTATAGTCCTAAACACCAAAGCAAAAGTTCACAACGATATCATAAAATACCTCACAAACTTGAAGTTCAAAGCTGGCAACTCTAGTATAAAGATCATATCTATAGAGCATTTTCTAGAAGAGTATCTGCACAAGTGTTATATACCAGAAAACCATAACGACTTGCATTATCTAGATGATATTCGCCGATTTACACCACAGCAAAGATTTTTCAAAAGAGTTGTAGATATAGCTAGTGCTTTGGTGCTGTTTGTGGTGCTGTTTGTAGTGAAGTTCAAAGTCAAAAAACATATGAGCCAGCAGTCGCCGGGGAGTTTGTATTTTTTTCAAACCAGAGTAGGATTAAACAATCAAAAGTTCACTATATTTAAGTTTCGCACCATGCATATGCACGATACCGAAAGTGATGTTCGCACTGCTACCAAGCACGATGACAGAGTGTTTGAGTTTGGTTCAAAAATGCGAAAAAACAGAATAGACGAGATACCACAAGTGTTTAATATATTTCGTGGCGATATTAGTCTCATAGGTCCACGACCAGAGTGGGATAAGCTCGTAGATGAATACGAAAGCGATATACCATATTACAACCACCGACACATAGTCAAGCCCGGTATCACAGGCTGGGCTCAGGTCATGTTGGTCGAAGGTCGAGCAAAAGACGACACAAGACAGAAGCTCATGTATGACTTGTATTATATCAAACACTACAGCTGGAAGCTTGATCTCAAAATTGTGCTCAAAACCATAGCTGTGATATTTAACAAAAAGGGCATATAGATGACAAACGACAACTTCACACCATATCTCAAAGCAGTCGCCACTGGTGCTAAACACAACTATGATATGACAGCACAGCAGATCACAGAGGCATTTGAGATGATATTTCGCGGCAGTGTATCGCCAGAGCAGATAGGGGCATTTCTCGTAGGATGGAGGCTCAAGCCAGAGACCAACACAGAGCTTGAAGCAGTGGCAAAGCTGTTTGACTCTCTTGTAAAAAAGCAAACCATAGAAAACTCATGTGAGCTAGGTTATCCATACGATGGCAAACGAAACAACCCATATATGTATATACAAATCGCACAAATATTACAGCCACATGGCATAAACATAGTCATAACAGGCGACAAGCTACAGCCAGCCAAAAGCGGTGTGACTGCCAAAGATATAGCCGACAACTCCGCCCTACCATCAAATCTACACTTCTTTGATAGAGCAAAGATATTTAAACAGCTTAGCAGTTTAACTGACATACGAAACAACTTAGGCATACGAACAGGGCTAAACACTATAGAAAGGTTGGCAAATCCTGCAAACAGTGCCGTGGCTATCACTGGTGTATTTCACAAGCCATTTATGCAAAAATACCAAGCAATGTTTCAAAACAGATACAAAAAGCTAGTCATAGTCAAAGGCAACGAAGGCACACAAGAGATATATAGCAAGACACTTTTGTGGACGATACAAGATGGCAAAACTATAGAGCAAAAGATAGACCCAGCTAGATATGGTATAACATATCAAAAATCATGGGATAGCATAACTTTGGAAGAGTCGCTACAGATGATACAAAATCCTACAGAGGACTTTTTGAGTTTAGCTAGGTTAAACAGTGCTTTGGTGCTATATCTCATGGACAAAGCACAGAGCATAGACGAAGCATACGAACGACTATCATGAGACTATTTTTAATATTATTTATATTTACAGGAGCGATTTTGGCAACTAACTTACCACAACACTACACGAAAACTTTGGACAATGGGCTACAAATAGTAGCGATACCTATGAAAAACGGCACAGGAGTGATAACTACAAATATATTTTATGACGTAGGAAGTCGCGATGAGATTATGGGCAAAAGTGGCATAGCACATATGTTAGAACACCTTAACTTCAAATCAACCAAAAATCTAAAAGCCGGCGAATTTGATACTATAGTCAAGGGGTTTGGCGGTGTGAACAATGCTTCTACGAGCTTTGATTATACTCACTATTATATAAAATCCAGCACCAAAAATATGTCAAAATCTCTTGAGTTGTTTGCAGAACTTCAAGCGAACTTGACCCTAAATGACGATGAGTTTCAAAAAGAGCGAGATGTAGTAGCTCAAGAGAGACTATGGCGGACAGACAACTCTCCTATGGGGCTAATGTATTTCAAACTGTTTAACAACACGTTTACATATCATCCGTATCATTGGACTCCTATAGGGTTTATGAACGATATCAAAAACTGGCATATAGATGATATTAGACAATTTCATAGCAAGTATTATAGCCCAAACAACTCTATAGTCGTAGTCTCTGGTGATATAGAGGCAGATGTGGTGTTTGACGAAGCGACAAAATATTTTAAAAACAACAAAAACATATCGGCAAAACCAAAGCAAATATTGCACACAGTTGAGCCTACACAAGATGGCGAGAAAACTATCATCATCAAAAAGCAGACAGCAGTGCAGATGTTTGCTATGGCTTATCATATACCAAACTTCAAGCACCCAGACCAAGTTGCTTTGAGTGCTTTGAGTGAGCTTCTAAGCAGTGGCAAAAGTAGTTTGCTGTATAAAAAGCTAGTAGATGAAAAACAGATGTTAAGCTCTGTGTATGCTTACAATATGGAGCTAAAAGACCCTGGAGCGTTTCTGTTTGTAGGGGTTTGTCAAGGCGAGACAAAAGCGGTAGATGCTATAAAGTCTATAAAAAAGATTATCAAAGATATTCAGTCCAAAGGCGTAGCCAAAAAGGAGCTAGAGAAGATCGTCATAAATACAAAAAGCGACTTCGTATTTTCACTAGAAAACAGCTCTGAAGTAGCTTCGCTCTACGGGCATTATCTAGTGCGAGGCGATATGGCTCCGCTTTTGGATTATGAAAAAAATATCAACAACCTAAAAACAAAAGATATACAAGATATGGCTACAAAATATCTGCAAAATTTTAACTTAACTACGATAATATTGAAAAACAAAGAGTAGATTAAGTTTAAAAAGATAAAATGCTACATGATAGTTTATGGAAAACAAGTTTGTTTGTATATTGTAGAAAAACATCCACACATGGTGCAGGAAATTTACCTAGCAAAAAAGGTAGATACAAAGACGTTTAGAAAGTTTAGCTCTTTGAACAAAAAGATAGTGACACCAGACCCACAAAAGGCACAAGCTATGGCAAAAGGTGGCAACCACCAAGGCTACTTGCTAGATATAGATGAGTTTGCATATACAGCACTGAGAGATATTGTCAGCAGTCATTTTGTGCTAGTGCTAGATGGTCTAAACGATATGGGAAATATAGGCTCTATATGTAGAACAGCCTATGCTTTGGGTGTAGATGCTATAGCGATATGTGGTATAAAAGATATAAAAATATCTAGCATAATACGAACAAGTAGCGGTGCGGTGCTAGATATAGCTATATGCCAAAGCGACAATATTGGCAGTCTGCTAAACGAACTTTCACAAAAAGAGTTTCATATAATAGGTGCCGATACTACAGGGGTCTGCCATACAGATATACAGCTAGACGCTATAGACAAGATAGCTCTAGTCGTGGGTGCAGAGGGTGCAGGACTTTGCAAAAAAGCAAAAGACAAACTAGATCAAAAAATCAAGATAACTATGTCAAATGATTTTGACAGTCTAAATGTATCGGTAGCTACGGCTATATTGATAGAGAGTCTTAGGAGAAAATTATGAAAAGATGGATATGGGTTTTTTTGATAGCGGTGTGTATAGCACAAGCAAACGAACTTCAAGACAGGGTCAAAGATATAGTCGGCAGATACGAATATCAAACACATAGCAAACTTATCAAGATGCTATTTGCAAATGAAGCACAATATTATAACAATGGCAAGATAAATTATAAAAAAACACTCATGACACTTCGTAGCAATGGACTGCTGAAACTGAGAGTTACCAACTCAAAGTCTGTGGATATAAGTTTTCTAATACCCAAAAATCCTATAAAAACTATCAAGATACTCAACAGCACTATCAAAAATATGGGATATTACTATTTTTTCACAAAGACAGCATCGTATGACGACAAGCAGATTTTTAGATGGACGATAACTCTAAAAACCAAAAATATCATAGATCCTATAGGATTTTTGAAACAACTCAAAAAATACAACATAATAGTCACTCATATAAAAAAGCTAGAAAACCAAAACTGGCAATATGATCTAGATACAAGATTTAGCAGACTGACAAATATCAAAAACATAGGTTCAAACAGCACCAAGGTTCTGGGCAAACCATTTGAGAACTATTTTGTATCTGTATCAAGCAGTGTAAATATGCTTCATATCAAAAGTTTCAGTGGCGATGTATGGTATCCATATGTCGTCTGTTTTGACAAAAACTTAAAACCACTAAAAGCAGTGCGAAGTAGTAAGGCGACTGCCATATATAGACAAGCCGTGCCAAAAGGCACAAAATATATAAAAATAGGCGACAACTTCAATATAAAAAATATAAAACGTGGCTTGACAATAATAACAAAATAAGGAAAAAAATGTTTGACGAAATAAGATTTAACAGGATAGACAATCTACCCAAATATGTATTTGCAGAGATAAACGAGCTAAAAGCACAGCTAAAAGCACAAGGCAAAGATGTGTTGGATTTTGCTATGGGAAACCCAGACAAAGAGACTCCACAGCATATAGTAGATGAGCTATGCAAGACGGCAAATGAACCCGGCAATCACGGCTACTCGCCATCACAAGGCATACCAGAAGTTTTAGATGCGATAGCTTGGTGGTACAAAGACAGATATGGTGTAGTGCTAGACCCAAAAACTCAAACAGTTGCCACTATAGGTAGCAAAGATGGTTATTCGACTTTGTCATATGCTATCACAAATCCAGGTGATACCGCTGTAGTGCCGACACCTACATATCCTATACATTCCTATTCGTTTATACTTGCAGGTGGAGTTGTGGAGGATTTGAAGCTTAAATTTGATGAAAATTACAACATAGACGAAGACCACTTTTTTGAAGAGCTTAACCATATATTTGACAAGGCTCATGTCAAGCCAAAATATGTGCTGGTAAATTTCCCACATAACCCCACTTCGGCTACTGTAACTTTGGAGTTTTATCGGCGACTTGTAGCTATGGCTAGAGAGAAACGGTTTTATGTCATATCTGATATAGCATACGGAGACATAAGTTTCGGTGGATACAAAACTCCGTCTATCATGGAGGTTGAGGGTGCTGTAGATGTGGCAGTCGAGAGTTTCACAGTATCAAAAAGCTACAATATGGCAGGATGGAGGATAGGATTTTTCGTAGGAAACAAGAAGCTCATAGGAGCGTTGGTCAAGCTAAAATCATGGCTAGACTATGGTATGTTTGCTCCTATCCAAAAAGCTACTGTCAAAGCTCTCTTGGGAGACCAAAGTTGTGTAGATGAGATTACAGATAGATACAATCACAGACAAGACTTGCTGATACAAGAGTATCACAAAATCGGTTGGTATATCAAGAAAAACAAAGCCAGTATGTTTAGCTGGGCGAAACTACCACCAGAAGTAGCATATATGGGGAGCTTGGAGTTTTGCAAAAAGCTTTTAGACGAACAATATGTGGCATTTTCTCCTGGTGTTGGGTTTGGCGACGATGGCGAAGGTTATGTGAGAGTTGCCCTGATACAAGATGACGAGACTATAAAACTATCAGCAACAAAGATACAAAAGTTTATACAAAAATATACAAAATAGATGAACTACGACAGCACAAGATTTGACCAAAAACAGTTTTTTACTATAGATGAGATAGCTATGCTAGATGATATCAACACAAGCTTACCACTAGAGAAATTTTTGCGAAATGACAATTTTGTGGAAAAGTTTGGCTTTGATCTTATATACACAAGTGCGAAAATAGAGGGCAACACATACACAAAGGCAGAAGCACTTACACTGCTGGATTTTGGCAAGACAGCATATGCAAAAGATTATACAGATGCAAAAATGCTGATAAATCTAAAAAAAGTTTACAATTTTATGTTAGATGATGACTGCCATATAAACAAAAACAAAATACACCAAATACACACTATGTTGTCCGATGATTTGTTGAGTCCAGACCAACAAGGCAAAGCTAGACAAACCTCTGTGCTAGTGAAAGGTTGTGATTATATTCCGCTTGACAATGCCATCATGCTACAAAGTGAGTTTGACAGACTTTTGGATACTAGTGAAACTATAACAAACCCATATGACAAAGCTATCTATCTACACAACAACATAGCGTATTTGCAATATTTTGCCGATGTCAACAAGAGGACAGCTAGAACTGTGCTAAATCTATCTTTGATGTGTGATGGCAAGATGTTAGTCATACCAAACGAAAGCTTGATACCTATATATGTGGGTGGTATATTGGACTGTCATAACACTGGCGAAACTTTAAAACTCAAAGAATTTTTTTTACAATCGTATCTATGGGTACACAAACAAACAAAGGGCAAAATATGATAAACATAGGCATAATAGGCGTAGGAACGGTGGGGCAAAGTGTTTGTCGTATATTGGAGACAAACAAAGATATCATCACAGCTAGAGCAGGTGTAGAGCTAGTAGTCTCAAAAGGAGTAGTGAAAAATCTTTCCAAAAAAAGAGATGTAGCTATAAAACTATCGGTCGATGCCGATGATATACTAGATGACCCAAACATAGATATTGTTGTAGAGCTCATGGGCGGTGTAGATGAGCCGTTTGAGCTAGTGAAAAAAGCTTTGAAAAATGGCAAAGCCGTAGTCACTGCCAACAAAGCCTTGCTAGCATATCACAGATACGAGCTACAAGAGTGTGCTAAAGATCTTGCATTTGAATACGAGGCAGCAGTAGCAGGTGGCATACCTATCATCACGGCATTGAGAGATGGTTTGGGTGCAAATCATATTTTGTCTATAAAAGGTATCATGAACGGCACGACAAACTATATGTTAGATGCTATGATAAACGATGGGGTGGATTATGATGATATACTTAAAAAAGCACAAGATATGGGCTATGCAGAGGCTGATCCTGCATTTGATGTAGGTGGTGGAGATGCGGCTCACAAGTTGCTGATATTAGCTAGTATAGCATACGGCATAGATGCAAAGCCAGAGGATATACTTATAGAGGGTATAGAGGATATCCAGCAAGCTGATATAAAGTTTGCCAAAGAGTTTAACTATACTATCAAACTGCTAGGCATAGCCAAAAAACTAGGCGACAAAGTAGAGCTACGAGTGCATCCTGTGTTGATACCAACTCACAAGATGATAGCCAAGATAGACGGTGTCATGAACGGCATAAGTGTCGTAGGCGATATGGTCGGCGAGACTTTGTATTATGGAGCTGGAGCTGGAGGAGATGCTACTGCTAGTGCCGTAGTGGCAAATATCATAGCCATAGCTAGACAAGGCAAGCCCTCTCCTATGCTAGGTTTTGACAGACCACTTGAGGAAAACTTAAGTTTAGTCGCCATAGATGATATTCGGACAAAATATTATATACGACTAGATGTAGCCAACAAAGCAGGAGTGCTACACAGCATTACTGAAATTTTGAGCTCAAAAAATATATCTATAGAGACGATGCTTCAAGAGCAAAAAGATGATAACAGAGCAAACTTGCTTTTATCTGTCTATGAGACTAGCGAAAAAGATATAAATGATGCTATAGTTGATATAAAAAAACTAAACTTCGTCCATGAAAATATCTTAAAAATTCGTATAGAGGACTAGTATATGCAGATGCTTGATTTTAGAAAAAATATTGAGCTGTATGTTGTATTTATAATCTTTTTTATTGTGATATTTTTGGCTTTTCCAAAGATATACTTGAGAAACAATATCTATTATACTAGCAAAGATATCAATATCCTACTATCAAAAAAAGATTTGCTACTAGAAGAGCAGGATATACTAGAACAACAGCTAGAAAAACTAGAATACAAAAACCAAATCAATGACTCACTCATAGTCAATGACCTTGGGCTTCTACCAGATTGATAAAGGCTTTTTTATTTTCTTTGCTTTTTACAATATTTGCTGCTAATACATTTGTATTGTATCTGGACTATAGACAACTCACTTCTCAAGAGATTCAAAGAGGAGGATTTTTAGTCAAAAACATATATCACAAAAAGGACTATATGGTTTTGAAGTTATCAAATCACAATATAAACTTCTGGACCTCTATATCAAACAACGACCAAAACATAACTATAGGCGACCATATATCTACATATTTTTTCACTCACCATATAGACTTCATATCATACAACAAAGGTTTTTATGCCCAATCATATGATACTTTTAAGCTAACAAAAAAGCCAAATATATTTGACGATATAGCGACAAACATAGAGGACCAGCACACAGACCAGCTTCACAAAGAGTTTTACAAAGCTATATTTCTAGCTACTGCTATATCAAAAGAGCTACGAGATAGTTGTGTCGGTTTTGGTATATCACATCTAGTAGCGATAAGTGGTTTTCATCTAGGAGTGCTGACATTTATGTTGTATTGGCTTGTATATGGACTATATGGCTATTTTCACAAAAAATATGTGCCGTATAGAAATATCAAGTTTGATATACTTTTGCTTGTGTTTATCTGTCTGTTTGCCTATCTGTATCTGCTAGGTTCTGTGCCATCACTACTGAGAGCATATATCATGAGCTTGTTTGCTCTGGTGCTTCATAGATCAAATATAAAAATATTTTCATTTTATAGTTTGTTTGTGGTGGTGGCTATCATACTAGCTATGTTTCCAGCTTTGGTGTTTTCGCTCTCTTTGTGGTTGTCTGTGTTTGGAGTGTTTTATATATTTTTGTTTATAAAATATTTTTCAAAATTCAACCGATATTTTTTATTTGTGTTTTTCAATATCTGGATATATCTTGCTTTGTCTCCTATAGTATTTTATATATTTGAGATAGCTTCCGTCCATCAGCTATACTCACCGCTGTTTTCACTTGGGTTTTCTCTGTTTTATCCTACAGCTTTGGTGTTGCATCTAGTTGGGTTTGGTGGATTGTTTGATGATATTTTGTCCTATTGGTTAAGCATAGATATCAAAACTTTCCAGATAACTATATCGTTTTATTTTATAGCGATATATTTCGTCATATCGCTATTTTCTATACGATACAAATATGCTTTTTGGCTCTTAAACGGGCTTATGGTAGGAGTTTTTGTCTATTTTCTAAGTTTGTTATAGATATTTTCTAGCCACTGTTTTTGTCTGTCATAGTTTTGTGGTAGTGGATGATAATAGGCACTATGTGTACCGTCTTTTAGTATCCCTATAGGTTTGGTAGCTTGTATCTTGTCTATAGCCATATCTGCTAACAGCTGTAACTTTTTATCCACACCCCATGCAAATATCACAGGCACATCTCGCACAAAAAGTTCTGCAAAATCATCTGCTCTACTATCATCAAATATACTATGTGAGCTATCGGCTGTCTGTATAAGGTCGAAAAATATCTGGCTTTTTGGTTCTCTTATATCAGATAGATTTAAAACTCTAGCGAAACTATATCCACACAACTGAGATATCTTTATGATCTGATATTGTGTGTTGTCTGGCTTTGCTTTTGTGAGTATTTGTCCGTCATCATCGCCATCTAGTGGCTTTGATGACCCAGGGTTCATCATCACTACCATCATATCTGGCTTTGATATTTTTGTGTCTTTTTGCTTTATATCGAGATATTTTCTACACAAAAGAGCGTTTCGCCTATAATAATATCCGCTTATATCAAAGTCATGTGTCAAAATCGCTCTAGTATGTTGTAGGCTGTGTCTCTTTTGGCTGGGTGTTCGCCTATATCTTTGATGAGCCTTATCATTTGCCCCTGATTCATACTGTTTGTAACCCCAGCACTTCGCACTACATTTTCTTCAAGCATGGTGCTGCCTAAGTCATTTGCTCCAAACTTGAGACTAAGCTGACCTATATATGAGCCTTGAGTGACCCATGAGCTTTGGATATTTTGTATATTGTCAAAATAGAGCCTAGCTACCGCTAGAAGTCGCAAATATCTATTTGAGCTTTGGGCTTGAATATCTGGAAACTTTTTTATAAGAGCGGTATTTTTGCTCTGAAAACTCCACATGATAAATGCCCTGAAGCCTCCTGTTTTGTCTTGTAGATTGCGGACTTTGTCCCAGTGCTGGACTATTTGCTCATCGGTCTCGACTGTGCCAAACATCTGTGTAGCGGTGGATTTGATACCCAATCCGTGAGCTGTCTCATGCACTGCTAACCAATCTTTTGTGTCTAGTTTTTTGGGTGCGATGATATCTCTCACATCGTCATTTAATATCTCTGCTCCAGCTCCGGGGATAGAGGCTAGTCCTTTGTCTTTGAGTCGTATCAAAACTTCTTTGTATGACAGGCGACTTAGCTTTGCTATATAGTCTATCTCTATAGAACTGAACCCATGTATAGTGATACTGGGGTATTTGGAACTTATATGCTCTAGCAAATCCTCATACCACTGTATCTTTAGTTTGGGATGAACTCCGCCTTGGAAAAGTATCTGTGTGCCACCTATCTGCAGTAGCTCGTCTATCTTTTCGTCTATCTCATCATAAGTTAGGATATAGGCATCGTGGTCATTTATCTTGCGATAAAAAGCACAAAACAGACAATCAACCCAACAGATATTTGTATAGTTTATGTTTCTATCTACTACAAATGTAGTCACTGCTTTGGGGTGGAGCTGTTTTTTTCTCTCTGTCGCCATCTGTGATAGCTCCAAAAGTGGCTTGTCTTTTATCAGTGATACAGCATCGGTGTTTGACAATCTTGTCAAAATTTGGTTCCAAGTGAAAACTCAAAGTTTTCTGTATCATCATCTGGGTCTGGGTCTATGGCCTCCGCCCATATTAGCCGTATGGGACCTATCATAGAAAACCACTCTATAGCAGCTCCGTAGCCATATTTTTGGACTTCGTTGAAATCTTTTTCACCTATGGTGCCAGCATCGGCAAATATCGCCCATCGTAGCTTGGCACTAGGCACTAGTGGGAAACTCGCTCCAAATGTAGTCGATGCTACTCTAGTGTATGGATGATTTTCTCTATCTGGCGATTTAAATGCCGCATATCTATAGCCACGAACCGTGCTAACACCACCTAGCACATAGGAGTCACCCTCGTGTATCTCGCCTAAGTCGTCTATAGTTCTTATGTTGAACTTGTATCGCAACACCATATCGTAGTCAATATATTTTCTCAAACCAAAATATGTTTTGAAGCTCGTGCTAGTTCGTAGATACTTAGAATCCCCACCAACTCCAGCATACTCGATACTAAATCCAGTATCTATACCGCTTCGTGGCACATAATAGTCATCTGTATTGTTGTATTTGATATATGGTGTGATAGAGCTTGTGATATAGTTTTCATTTTCTTCTGTCAATACCGTGTGTGTTTCAGATACATGTTCCAACCTATAAAGCAATCCAACTCTAGCATACCTGCTTAGCTTTTTGCCGATACCAAGTGTGCCACCATCTCTAGTTATCTCAAGCTCATCATCACTATATTCTATGGTGCTATCGGAGTGATACAGCGAGGCACTGCCATTGTATTGACTGTCGTTTATAGCCGGATTGAATATAGATATAGTAGCACTTTGGCTAAACTTTGATTTTGCTAGACTTAGACCAAATTTTTTGCCACTACCAAATGTATTTCTGTCATCTACAGAAGCATTTATAGAGAAGCCGTTGTAGCTACCATATCCGCCACCAAACATAAGTGTGCCAGTTTTTGCTTCTTTGACCTTGACTATCAGATTCATCTTGTCTTGTGAAACTCTTTGTTGTTTTATCTCAACTAGATCAAAAAATCCTGTCCGTCTCAGGGCATTTTCACTATCTTTTATATCTCTTAGACTGTATAGCTCTTTTGGTCCTATATACACATCTCGTCGTATAACTCTGTCTAGTGTCCTAGTGTTGCCATCTATCAAAACATCGTTTATATATACTTTTTCGCCTACAGTTACATTGAAGTTGATATTTGCTATATCGCCGTCTTTTCGTAAGTTATAAGCCACTTTGACAAAAGCATAGCCTCCCTCGCCTATTTCTAGCTTGATAAATTCTATATCTTTTCGTAAGTTTTTTATATTAAACACATCGCCTTTTTCTAGCTTGAGTTCAGCTATAATTTTATCTGGGTCTTTGACTTGTTTGTCCATATATATCAAGATATCGCCGACTTTGTATTGAACTCCTTCCGATATATCGTATCCTAGCTTCGCTTCTATAGTGTTGTAGTTGATATCTGCTACCACTTTGGATACATTTGCATCTAGAAAACCATGCTCAAGATATAGCTCTTTGAGTCGCATATCTTCGTATTGGAGTTGTTCGGCTTGGAGTATGCCATCGTTTTGACCAAAAAACCACGGAAAAAGTTCTACCTCTTTGTTTGCTAAAACATCATCAAACTCATCGTCATCAAACTCTTGAGCTCCTTTGTAGTTTGCTTGTGTTATGACTATCTCATCGCCTTTGTTTACGATGATATTTAAACCTATGAGAAACTTTTTTATCTTTTGGACCTCTATCTCTACAATATTGTTAACATAGCCTTCTGCTCGAAGCATAGCTTTTAACTCTTTTTTGGCTTTTGAGATAGTATTGCTAGAATATATCGCACCTTTTCGTATGCCTATCATATCTAGCACAGTTTCTATATCTTCTTTTCTTGTCTTGTAGCCTTTCATCTGTATATTGACTATGACAGGCTTCTCAACAAAATAAAACACCAAATTTCCACCGTTTTGCACTACTTTAATATCATTAAAATACCCAAGTGAAAAAAACTCCTTGATGACAGAGTTTAACTTTTTAGTATCTAGTGGGGCTCCTATACTCATATCTACCATAGCATTTGCCACCACAGGCGACACACGAGTTAAGTTTTTGAACTCTATGGATCTGACTACTTGACCCCAAGCAACACACGACAACAGCACTAAAGATATTAAAATTTTATTCATAAGTAGCATTTTATCGTATCAATCTTATATAAAGCTCTTGTTTTGACTTTGGAGTTGATTTTGTCTGCGGAATATCCAAAACTTCATAATCTTTCTCATATTCTAGATACTTTATAACAATCTTGTCACCTATCTTTATATCTTTTGCTTTTTTGACTACGGCACCGTTTATCGACACGACTCCGTTTTGTAGCATATCGCTAGCGATTGAGCGTCTTTTGGTGATATTGACACTATTTAGAAACTTATCTATCCGCATTATCTTATCCTTTTGAGTTTTGTTTTGCCTAGTTTTATGATACTTGATGGCTCAAGCTCTACAAAATCTTGTCTGTCATAGACTACTACATCTGCTTTTGTTTTCGCCCAATCCATATCAAACTTTTCGCCATGTTTGTTTGCCGATGTAGAATATATAGCTCCAAACTTTTGTATAAACTTCTCGTGTGTCGTCTCTTTTGACACCACTCTAAAACTATAGTTATTTGGTGCTATGATTGTAGTTCGGCTCATATTTCGCACCATTTTTTTGTGTATTTTTGGTATCCTAGCAGACAGATCGGCAAATCCACACACCTCTTGTAGTAGTGGCTGGTCTTTGCTACGATGTTTTGTGCTGTTTAACCTGTGCTTGTCTTTAGACAAAAATCCCACAGTCGTCAAAGTTTGTTTGAGATATATCATTGTCGTAAATACTCCTGTATAGACACAGGCTCTAGCTCTTGGAGTTGGCTAGTCTTGATAGCTTCTATAGATGCATATGCTCCTGCTGTAGTAGTGAAATAGGGCACAGAATTTTTCAACACTGCTCGTCTTATATGTAGTCCATCGTCTCTAGTTATGGAGTCGTTGTCGCTTGTATTTATAGCTAGGACTATCTCTTTGTTTTTGAGACTATCTACTATATTTGGTCGCCCTTCACTTAGCTTGAGAACTTTTTTGCACTGTATGCCAAACTTTGTTATGGTATCATAAGTGCCGCAAGTCGCTAGAATATTAAAGCCTAGTTTGATATAATTTTCCGCTATATTACTAGCATGTGGCTTGTCTTTGTCGCAAAGTGTCAAAAACACAGAGCCACTTTTTGGCAGATAGTTTTTCGCTCCATATTGTGCCTTGAGAAATGCCTCGCCAAATGTCCTACCTATACCCATAACCTCACCGGTGCTTTTCATCTCAGGGCCCAATATAGTATCTGCACCGCTTAGCTTGTCAAACGGTAGCACCGCTTCTTTGACTGCTATGTGGTTTTTGAGTTTTGGTTTATAAACATCGTTGTCAAATACCACAATATCTTTGTCATAATACTCCAAACTACTTTTCAAGCTCTCGCCACACATCACTCTAGTCGCTACTTTTGCCATAGGTATGCCTGTAGCCTTGCTGACAAACGGCACAGTCCTACTAGCTCTCGGATTTACCTCTATCAAATATATACCCTCTTTGTATATGGCATATTGTGTATTCATCAGCCCCACCACACCTAGCTCCATAGCCATCAGCTTCGTCTTGGTCTCTATATCTTTGATGATATCATCCCCTATAGATATAGGAGGCAAACTACATGCACTATCGCCACTATGTATGCCGGCTTCCTCGATATGTTGCATGATACCACCTATATATACATCGGCACCATCGCAGATACAATCCACATCTAGCTCCACTGCATCATCGAGAAATTTATCTACTAGCACAGGAGCATCGTGTGAGACATCTACTGCTTTTTGCATATATATCTCTAGTTGAGCTTCACTATACACTATCTTCATACCCTGCCCACCTAACACAAACGATGGTCGCACAAGCACAGGATAGCCTATATCGGTAGCTATAACTTTCGCTTCATCTAAAGTGACTGCTGTGCCGTTTTGTGGCTGGAGTAGTTTGACCTTCTCTACAAAGCTACTAAACTGCTCTCTGTCTTCTGCTATATCTATGACCGCCGCACTCGTGCCTATGATCTTGCCTCCCATTTTATGAATGCTGTTTGCTAGCTTTAGCGGAGTTTGACCACCAAAATGCACTATGATACCGTCTGGCTTTTCTGTTTGTATCACTGCTTGAACTCTCTCAAAATCAATAGGCTCAAAATAGAGCTTGTCCGATATATCGTAGTCTGTGCTGACTGTTTCTGGATTGCAGTTATACATGATGGTCTTTATACCCATCTCTTTCAACGCAAATGCAGCATGAACACAACAATAGTCAAACTCAATCCCCTGTCCTATCCTGTTTGGTCCGCCACCTATTATCAGCACTTTTTTGTTTTTTTCGTCTGCTGGCTTTTTGTTAAAAGTTTTTGCTATATTTGTATAACTATACATATATGGTGTGATAGCTTCAAACTCACCAGCACAAGTATCCACCTCGCCATACGATATACTTATAGACATATCCTGTCTAGTTTCATATACTTTGTGGGCTTTACAGCCTATGATAGATGCTATTTTTGCATCGCTGAAGCCGTTGACTTTGAGCTGTCTTAGCATATTTTCATCATTTAGAACTTTTGTCTTGTTTTTGCTAGCTTGTTTTTCTAGTAGATATATCTCGTATAACCTGTCCAAAAACCACGGATCTATCTGGCTTAATTTAAACACGTCATCCGTAGTCAATCCAGCTCTAAATCCATCCATGATATACAACGCTCTACTCTCATTTGGTCGTCTTATCTCTTTGGTTATTAACTCTATATCGGTTGAAATAGTGTCAAATCCTACCAAACCAGTCTCCAGACTACACAAAGCCTTTTGAAATGATTCGTTAAATGTCCTACCTATAGCCATAACTTCACCTACACTTTTCATACCAGTAGTCAGTGTACTGTTGGCTTGTGGAAACTTATCAAAAGTCCATCGTGGTATCTTGGTCACTATATAGTCTATGACAGGCTCAAACGATGCCGTAGTGCCGGTGATGTCATTTGTCAGCTCATCAAGAGAAAATCCCACTGCCAGTAGTGTAGCTATCTTTGCTATGGGGTAGCCTGTAGCCTTGCTAGCTAGAGCTGAACTACGACTAACTCGTGGATTCATCTCGATAACTATCATGCGACCTGTTTTGGGGTCTATACTAAACTGGACATTTGACCCACCAGTATCTACACCTATCTCTCGCAATATAGCAAACGATGCATCTCGCATATGTTGATACTCTTTGTCAGTCAATGTCAATGCAGGGGCTACTGTGATACTATCTCCTGTATGCACCCCCATAGGGTCAAAGTTTTCTATGCTACATACGATTATGCAGTTGTCTTTGTGGTCTCGTATCACTTCCATCTCGTATTCTTTCCAGCCTAGAAGCGACTCTTCTACTAGTATCTCACTGATAGGCGAAGCCTCCAGCCCTATCTTTGCTAGCTCTTTGTATTCATCTATGTTGTATGCTACTCCGCTTCCCAGACCTGCCAAAGTGAAACTAGCTCGTATGATGACAGGAAATCCTATAAGCTTCTGTGCCTCTATCGCTTCGTCATAATTGTAAGCATATCGTGAGTGTGGCAAGTCCATACCTATCTTTAGCATAGCTTTTTTGAACTCCAGTCTATCCTCGCCTTTTTTGATAGCCTGTGGTGTAGCTCCTAGAAACTCTATGTCATCTAACATGCCTTTATAATACATACTTGTAGCTATATTTAGAGCCGTTTGTCCGCCCATGGTAGGCAGTATCGCATCTATGTTTTCTTTTTTGATGATCTTTGCTACCATATCTTCTGTGATAGGTTCTATATATGTCTTGTCGGCAAACTCTGGGTCTGTCATGATAGTAGCTGGATTTGAGTTTATCAGCACCACATCATAGCCTAGCTCTTTGAGAGTCTTGACACTTTGTGTGCCACTATAGTCAAACTCACATGCCTGACCTATAACTATAGGACCAGAGCCTATGAGCAATATTCGTTGTATGTCTGTCCGTTTTTTTTGAAGTGTTTTTATCTGCTGTCCTTTGTAGATGTATAAATTCAAACATTATACCAAAAAATATTTAAATTAGTTTAGTTTTTCCTATTTTTTGTTTTATTGTTGTTTTATGGTTGTTTTGCGTGGTTGCTTAAGATTGTTTTGTTATAATTTGAAACTTTTTATGACTCTAGGAGGTTATTATGCGATATTTATATACAATTTGTATTTTGTTTATGTTTTTTATAGTTGGTTGTGGCAGTGGTAGTGGCGATATTTCAAATCCTGATGAGCCTACAGCTAGCACTGGCGATGATGATGGCACTGGTGACGGCGACGGTGATGATGACGGCACTGGCGATGGTGATGGCACTGGCGATGGTGATGGCACTGGCGATGGTGATGGCACTGGCGATGGTGATGGCACTGATGACGATCCTGTAGTTCCTGTCGTAGCTTGTCCCGACACTAGCACAGAAGTATCACACGGTGGTTTTACATATTGCACCATATCATACGATGGCAATATATGGCTAGATAGAAATCTAGGAGCCACAAAAGTAGCAGGCAACCTGACTGACTACGAGGGTTATGGATATCTGTATCAGTGGGGTAGAAAAGCAGACGGTCACGAGATCATCAACCATACTGCCACAGGTTCGACCGCCCAAAATGGCATGACAGAGACCAAAGCAGACAACCCAACTCACAGCGACTTTATACAAGAAACCGCACCTGGCCCCGGTGAAATCTTTATCCTAGACTGGCGAATCAATAGAGACGATAATCTGTGGAACGACACAGGCACGGGATCCAACGAAGTTTGCCCTACTGGATATAGATTGCCTACCAAAGCAGAGTTTGAAAGTTTAGGCGACTTACATACCTCTACAAACTTTGCCGACAAGATACAGCTACCGTATGCAGGAGATAGGCATCATCTTATGGCATCTGTTGGACCAGGATATGATGGCTCGTATGCTACCTCGTCAACAGCTGGCGACACGGTACATTATTTGAAAATTAGTGACACACAGACGAGATATATTTCTTTCTCTAGGACACAAGGTTCATCGGTCAGGTGCATACAGCATTAGACCGATATAGTCAAACATACTATCCTCTATAGTTTTGGTGTGTTTGGCTTTTGATTTATTATTTTTTGGTATAATATCACATGAATTTTGAATACGATGAAAACAAAAGCAATATCAACAAACAAAAACATAACATAGACTTCATAGAAGTTCAAAAATTATGGCTAGATGATGATATGATAGAGTTCAAATCAAAAATCAAAAGCACCGAAACTAGATATTTGGTGATAGGACAAATAAATATGAAATATTATACAGTTATTATAACCTATAGGGCTCTTAATATCAGGATAATATCAGCTAGAAAATCAAGAAAAAAGGAGATAGTATTATATGACAGCATTAGAACTGGATAAAAAGTTTGACGACAACCACGATGATATCTTGGAGTATTTTGACTTATCAAACATCAAAAAACCAAACTATACATCAACAAAGCTCGACATAGATATGCCAGTGTGGATGATAAACTCACTCAAAAAAGAAGCGAAACATATAGGCATAACTGTTCAAGCAGTTATCAAGATGTGGCTAGCACAACGACTAGCAGACAAGACTACTATCTAAAAGGACAGACCGTGACCCTCGAAAATTATTTGTTATATGTAGCTTTGGTCATAGTCATCACATTGACTCCCGGTCCTGCCATACTGTTTATCATGACAAACTCTATGTTGCACGGACCCAAAAAGACATTTTTCATAGCTACGGCAAATATATTTGGACTTTTTTGTCTAGGTGCCGTCACAGTCAGTGGGCTAGGTGTATTGATACAGACTTCACAAGTGGCATTTGATATCATCAAGTATATAGGAGCGGTGTATCTCATATATCTAGGCTACAAACTTTTAGTCCAAAAAAACTCACCCATAGACCTGACAGACACAGCACAAAACCACACGGCAGTATCATCACAAAAGCTGTTTGCTAGAGCATATATAGTAGCTATCTCAAACCCCAAGTCCATAGTATTTTTGACCGCCTTACTACCGCAGTTTATAGATACGTACAAGCCGTTGGTGCTACAGTTTGCTGTGCTTATATTTACATTGATGTTTTTCTCTTTTGTGTTTCTCATGCTATTTGCCCTACTGGCATACAAGGCAAGAGTATGGCTAAGCAGTCAAAAAAGAGTAGATACTATATACAAAACCAGTGGCGGTGCTTTTGTGCTTATGGGACTACTACTCGCGACATCATCGAACAAATAGTATGTTTGACAAACTTTTCGTATATGGCACTTTGCAGCCAGATGCCCCAAACAGCCATATACTTCAAAACATAGGCGGTAGCTGGCAAGCTGGCACAATCAACGGCAAGCTGGTATCTAGTGGCTGGGGAGCAGATATGGGATACGATGGTTTGGTGCTTGACTGCGATGCCCCTGTGATAGATGGCTATATTTTCACATCTACAAAACTATCAAACCACTGGGATATGCTAGACAAGTTTGAAGGCGATGGATATGTTAGAGCGACCACTCAAGCTACACTGCCAGATGGTAGCGCTGTAGAGACATATGTCTATGTGTTGAGTTGATGGACTTGCGGAAAACGCAAAGCAGAGAACAGAAAGAGGAGAACAAAGAACGGAGTGAACCTTGACTCGCTTTAAAATTTGTCAAAGATTGAATGACTTTGAATTTTCGGCTAAACTAGCCGTGGCGATTTTTGCTTTAGCAAAAAAGTTTCTGTGAAAAGTAGCCGTGGCGATTGGACGAAGTCCAAACTTTCTATAAAACAAGAGAATCGCTTTTTGCTTTAGCAAAAATGTTTCCTGCAAAAGTAGCCGTGGCGGTTTTTTGTGAAAGATTGATTTACTTTGAATTTTTGTTAAATATTTTTAGTTTTAAATTTTTTGTGCAATATTACTAGCTTTCGGAACCCCGGACTTGTCCGGGGCCAAACATGAAAACCACAGCAAACTATAGAGGACTAAACATCATCGCTAGACGGACGATTTGCCCCAAATAAATTTGGGGTTCCTGTGGAGCTTTAAATCACAGCAAACATATACTAGCTTTAAATTTTTTGTGCAATATTACTAGCTTTCGGAACCCCGAAGCTTGCTTGGGGCCAAACATGAAAATCACAGCAAACATATACTAGCTTTAAATTTTTTGTGCAATATTACTAGCTTTCGGAACCCCGAAGCTTGCTTGGGGCCAAACATGAAAACCACAGCAAACTATAGAGGACTAAACATCATCGCTAGA
>JAOZTH010000022.1 GCA_029939245.1 Arcobacteraceae bacterium | reverse complement strand
AAGAGAGAATTTGAGAAAGATGGGTCATTAAGAGTGGTATTTAGAAGTCCCCTTAAGTATAATACGATAAAATGACAAAAATATATAAATGAATAGATACAAGGAGACAAGATTGGCAGATGAAAACAGACGATATATAGAAGAGGACGAGATAGATTTAAGGCAGTTGTGGAAAACTATAGTGCACAGAAAGATATTTGTGATCGTATTCACCGTTATCATAACTTTGGTAGCTATAGTGTATGTGGCAGTCAAGACACCCATATATGAAGCTAGAGTATATATAGAAGTTGGCAGTATTAAATACAACAACAACAACAACAATAATAATAATAATAACAACAATGCGATCGAAAATCCAAACAATCTAGTCCAAAGATTGCAAATATTACATATGAACAATATTACAACAAAACAGACCACTACCATAGAAGAGGTAAGTGCAGTCAAAGACGCTTTTAACCTCATAGAGATAGTCTGTCATTCTACTTCAAACAAGCTAGCAGTAGAAAAGCTTGATAGCTTGATAGACAGCATAAAAAACAAACACAACATCGCTATCACAAACCACATAGACCTAATAAAGAAAAATATTGACAATCTAAAAACACAAAAAAATGAGCTAGAAAACAAAGACAATCAATTTGAAGGTAGTATGATGGTGAAATACAATCTAACCACAAAACTAAACGAACTAGCCTTGCAAATATCATCTAGCAATATCAAACAAACGAAGATTATAGGCAATATCATCACAGACAAAAACCCTATCAAACCAAAAAAATCACTCATAATCATAGTGGCATTTGTCACAGGTTTGATATTGGCTATATTTATGGTATTTTTCTTGGAGTTTATCAAAGAAGAAAAAGAGAGCTAGGTAGTGTTTGTAGCTACAAACTTTTGAGATAGATTAAGTTAAGGTCCCCATCATAACTTTCTCAACTCTTTGTATTCGCTAGGTATGAGATAGTCCCTACAGCTTATAGCTTTGTCATAAAAGCCATGGTCATAGCCTATCTTGTATAACCTATCTATAGCGGTTTGTTGTGTGTCATTTAGGCATATTGAGTCGCTGTTTGCATATAGTCCTAGATAATCTTGTAAAGTATCGCTATCTACTCTGACTAGCTCTCTGTCTATAAGCATATCGCTCATGAGCTTTTGGTTTTGGTGTGCTACCTTGACCGCTTTGGTGAGATACTCCTCGCACAATATAGCTTTGTTTAAAGGTATGCTTCGTCTCAAACACATACCACCTAGTGGCAACGGCAAGTTATCGTGCGATAACTCTAGCCATATATCCCACAGCTCACACTCTACCACAAGCGAGTTATCAAAAGTCAAGATTGATTCGTGTATCAGCACACCAGCATCTACTTCACCACTTATCACGGCATTTTCAATATCCAAAAAGTTCATATATTTGACGACCGCTTGTGGATACTTGATACGAAACAACATGGCATTTGTAGTGTTTTCACCGCTTAAAGCACAGCTAAAATTTGGTCTCAAAGTTTTATTTTTTTGTTTCATCAGCTTTGGTCCATAACCACTGCCGAAACTCACGGCGGTTTTGAGCATAGCATACTGATATCGCACTTTGGGATATAGTGCGAAACTTATCGCACATATATCGTATCTGCCCTCTATAGTTGCTATGTTTAGAGCTTCTATATCTTGGGCAAAGTTTTCAAACTTTATATCGCCAGTGCCGACCCATCCAAACTTGATGGCCCAATACATAAATATATCATCGGCATCTGGCGAGTGTGCTAGGGTATATGTAGTAGTGATACTACATTCCCATTCCGCCCATACCGGGCATACCGCCACCCATATCTGGCATAGCTGGAGCTGGATTGACCTCTTTTATATCACTGACAGTAGCTTCGGTTGTCAACAATAGCGATGCTACAGATACTGCATTTTGCACCGCTACTCTAGCTACTTTGACTGGATCTACTATACCTGTATCAAACATATCTACATATTTGCCCGTAGAAGCATCAAATCCTTTGTTGGCATCTTTTGACTGCACTATCTCATTTGCTACTACACCACTATCGTATCCTGCATTTGCGGCTATCTGTTTAAGTGGGGCAGATATAGCTCTCATGATTATATCGGCACCTATTTTCTCATCCTCTTTGAGTGTGTTTTTGTATTTCATACATGCTTTTATCAAGGCACATCCGCCACCTATGACTATACCCTCTTCTACGGCAGCTCTTGTAGCACTCAATGCATCATCTACTCTGTCTTTTTTCTCTTTCATCTCGGTTTCAGTTGGAGCTCCTACTTTGATGACAGCTACACCGCCGCTTAGTTTGGCTAGTCTCTCTTGGGCTTTTTCTTTGTCATAGTCGCTTGTAGTTGTCTCTATCTCGTTTTTGATCTGTTTGATACGACTGTTTACATCTTTTTGTGACCCTGCTCCGTCTATTATCGTAGTGTTGTCTTTGTCTACTACTATCTTGCTACAAGTTCCTAGCATATCTATAGTCGTAGCATCTAGACTCATACCTAGCTCTTCGCTTATGACTTTCGCACCTGTAAGTATAGCTATATCTTCTAAACTTGCTTTTCGTCTATCGCCAAATCCTGGAGCCTTGACTGCAACTATATTTAAACTTCCTCTTAATCTATTTACAACTAGAGTTGAAAGTGCTTCACCATCTACATCTTCAGCGATTATTAGCAGTGGCTTTTGAGTTTTGTTTACCTCTTCTAGCACTGGCAACATCTCTTTGAGCGATGATATCTTTTTTTCGCTTAGCAGTATATATGGATTGTCCATCTCGGCTATCATCTTATCCATATTTGTAGCAAAATATGGGCTTAAATATCCTCTGTCAAATTGCATACCCTCTACTACATCTAGCTCATCGCTTATACCTTTTGCTTCTTCGACAGTTATGACGCCGTCATTGCCTACTTTTTCCATAGCATCTGCTATCATATTGCCTATATCTGTATCGCTATTTGCCGATATTGTCGCCACTTGTGCTATATCTTTTTTGTCTTTGATAGGTTTTGCCATAGCTTTCAAGTTTGCTAGTATCTCTTTAGTTGCCTTGTCCATACCTCGTTTGATCTGCACTGGATTTGCACCTGCTGTTACATTTCTCAAACCCTCTTGAAATATACTATGAGCTAGCACAGTAGCGGTCGTAGTGCCGTCTCCTGCTTCGTCATTTGTGTTCGATGCCACTTCCTTGACTAGTCCTGCTCCCATATTTTCTATAGTATCCTCTAGCTCTATCTCTCTAGCTACACTCACACCATCTTTGGTGATAGCTGGACTACCATATGACTTTTGAAGTAGCACATTTCTACCTCGTGGTCCCATAGTCACTTTGACTGCATCGTTTAACTTTCGTACACCATTATATAGCTTGTGTCTCGCATCATCTCCAAAATTTATCTCTTTTGCCATCTGTTTTCTCCTTGTTTAATTAAATATTCCAATAATCTCTTTGGCTCTCAATACCAAATACTCTTGCTCATCTATCTTGACACTTGAACTATCTGCATATTTTGCAAACATCACTTTGTCGCCTACTTTTATATCTTTGACTGTGCAACCTATCGCTACTACATCCGCTGTCTGTGGTTTCTCTTGTGAAGCATTGTCTGGTATGTATATACCACTAGCTGTCTTTGTCTCTTGGTCTTGCACTTTTAGCAAAACTCTACTACCTGTGGGGGTGAAATTCATATTTATCCTTATATTTTGTATGATTGCTTATATATTTAGTCTCGCTAAACACAAAGCTGTTGATTTTATCCAAAAAAGATTAAACAAACCAAAAGAACACTCTCAAAAGTTGTCTATAGGCTACAACGATAGTGTATTTTCTTTATTTGTATCATATTTAAGATGATTTTGCGACAAATTATTTGGTTAAGACACCTTTAATACTTGCTAACATAAATACCACAATGTGCAGCAAAACAGTGAAAAATATCGTCCAGCTTTAAAACTTTTAGGTTTTTTGGATATAATACAAAAAAAGGAAAAAAATGTTAAATAAATTGTTTATAATACTAGCACTAGTAGGCTCAATATGGGCGAAACAAACGGTGCTAAAATACGATGTGAGTTTCGGTATATTTTCGGATATAGGGACTGTCACTTCCTATTTCGATAAAAGTGCAAACACATACAAGATCAAAGCAGTAGTAGCAACTTCAGGACTAGCAAGTAGTCTAAGTGGTGGGTTGGTAGAACGATATGAAAGTTATGGCGATATAATAGATGGTAAGCTGGTGCCTACAAAATATATAAAGTCTGAAAAAACAAAAGACAAACACAAGATCCGGACATATACTTTTGACCATGATGCCAAAGTGGTGTATTATCATAGAAATGGCAAAAAAAAGGTCAAATACGACTTTTATGCAACAGAAGATCTGATGACTTTGTTTATAAACTCGAGTGAGCAGATACGAAATAGTCCTACAGGAAAGCTTCTCAAGTTTAAAGCCGTAGGCTCAAGCAAAGACAACGGACTCATCACGGTAAAAAAGAGAACAGATGGCAAGTTTGCAGTGGTGATAAACCAAGATATATTTAGTAGCAAAAAAGGCGAACTTGTTGTAGATATAGACAAGGCAGGCATATGGACCAAAGCAGTGCTAAAAGATGTCATGATGTATGGCGATATCACAGGTAAGTTGCGAAAATAATGCCAATACCAACTATACTTCTAGTAAATGATGATGGCTTCGATGCAATAGGATTGAAAGTTTTGAAAAAAAGCCTACAAACTCTAGCTCACATAGTCACAGTAGCACCACTACAAAACAAAAGTGCATCGTCTCATAGTATGACTTTGAACCGACCACTATTTATGAAAAGTTTTGATGACGACAGCTGGACGATAGACGGTACTCCTACGGACTGTGTGTTTGTAGCACTTCATAGTTTGTTTAAAGACCGCAAGCCAGACCTCGTGATAAGTGGTATAAATATAGGCTCAAATATGGGAGAAGATATCACATATAGTGGCACAGTAGCAGGAGCTTTGGAGGCTTCACTTCACGGAGTAGATGCTATAGCTATATCACAAGTATTTGACAATCTCAAACCAAATGAAAACAAAAACGACTTTGAGTTTGAACTAGCGACTAAAATCATATATAACATAACCAAAAAGATATTAGATGGCAAATATCCAATAGGAAAACGAAAAATTTTAAACATAAATATCCCACAACTTAGCATAGCTAACTACAAAGGTATCAAGACCACCAAAGCAGGACACAGAGACTATGGAGACGACTTGCGAACTTGTCACAATCCACGAGGCGAACAGTATCACTGGATAGGGTTGCATCCTCTTAGTTGGCACAGTGATGACGGAGAGTGTGATTTTGAAGCTATAAACGATGGCTATGTCTCTGTGACTCCTATCACGGCAAATATGACAAGTCGTGATGATATAAAAAGGCTAGACAAATGGTTATGAAAAAGCTACATATAGTTGTCATATTTTCTATCTTGTTTGTAGCTTGTAGCCCAAAACAGGATACTACAGAGCCTATAGAAAAAGTTGAGTTTATCAAGATAGAAGAGATAACCTCTTTGAACTTACAAAAGCTAAAATACAAAGATATTTATGGATTTGACACAGATGATATAGATACTGCTCTTTTTGTATTTCGAAAAGATTGTGAAAGATCACGAAGAGATCCAAACCTATCGTATGTCTGTAGCAAGGCTATGGTATACAATGATGGCAAGACATTTTTCAAAACATTTTTCACTCCATATATGCTATACAAGGCAGATGGAGAAAAAGACGGCATACTGACTGGATACTATGAGCCTATCATCACAGGCTCTTTGAGAAAAAGCAAAAAATATTTTTATCCTGTTTTGAAAGTTCCAAAAAACAGATGGAAAAAGAAGCTAAGTAGAGCTAGACTTGACAAAATTAAACACAAACCCGATGAAGTGCTATTTTATACGGACAACAAAATAGATCCGTTTTTTATGGAGATACAAGGTAGTGGCAAGGTCAAACTAACAGATGGCACCATAAGAAATGTAGGATATGCAGGACAAAATGGCAAAAAGTTTTATCCTATAGGCAAAAAACTACTCAAAATAAAAGCTATAAAAAAACAAAATATGTCTCTAGAAGCCATACGACAATGGTGCGAAGAAAATCCCAGACAATCAAACAAACTGGTAAATATGAACGAAAGTAAAGTATATTTTGCATTTAGAGAAAAAGGAGCGACAGGTAGCTTGGGAGTGCCACTAGTAGCTAGGAGAAATATAGCAGTAGATAGAAGACATGTGCCGCTAGGATTTCCTGTATTTGTGCAAAGTTTCAACCCTTATACAAAAGAGAGTATGAATACTTTGACGATAGCCGCAGATACTGGCGGAGCGATAAAAGGCGAGGTGAGAGCTGACTTTTTCTGGGGAACTGGCAAAGAAGCACTCAAATATGCTGGCAAGATGAAAGATAGGTTAAATATGATTATATTTATACCGAAAGTAGTATATAGAAGATGAAAAAAATAATAATAATGTGTAGCTTTTTTGTATTTGCTCACTCGTTGCAGACAGGTAAAGAGGTGTTTCGAGCATATTGTTGGGGCTGCCACCATGAGACGGCTGTGGCATTTGGTCCTAGCTTCAAATTTATAGCCACAAACAGGACGACAGCCCAGATAAAAGGACACATCATAGCACCCAAATCTATGTACGAAATTTTAGGCTATAAGCGGTCGGTTATGCCTTCGTTTGCAGATGTGCTAAACGACAAAGAGCTAGAACATATAACCAACTTTATCATCAAACAAAAGGATCAATAATGTTTAGACTTTCAAACATCATCAAATCAACCCTAGAAAATAAACCCACAAGACAACTTCACGGCTCTATCATGATATGGAACTTCACAAACAGATGCAACCTAGTGTGTCATCACTGCTACAGCAAAGCCGATGCAAATGCCACAGATACTCTAAGCTTCGCTCAGATATGCGACACTATACCGGCTATGGTTCAATCAGGTGTGAAGTTTGTGATATTTAGTGGTGGCGAGCCACTTATACGAGCTGATATATTTGATATAGCAAAGCAGATGAAAAAACACGGTATCATGACTTATCTATCTACAAATGGTATGTATATAAACAGCAAAAATGCTCTCCAAATCAAAGATACATTTGACTATATAGGTATAAGCATAGATGGCATAGAGCAGATACACGACCACTTTCGAGGTCAAAAAGGCTCGTATCAAAAGGCGATAGAAGGTATCAAGCAGATACAAGATGTAGGGGGCAATGCTGGCATACGATTTACACTGACCAAAGAGACTCAAGATAGCTTTTTTGATATGTTTGAACTAGCAGAAAAGTTAAAAGTAGATAAACTATACATATCTCACCTAGTATATTCTGGTAGAGGGCTAGAAAATCTAAAGATAGATATAGACAAAAAAGAGCGCCGAAAATATGTCCAGTTTATCATAAACAAGGCATTTGAGTATTATAGCCGTGGTGGTGGTATAGATCTAGTCACTGGCAATATGGAGATGGATGCTGTGATGCTTATAAAATATTTCAAAACACACCACCCCAAGTTTGTCTCGCCACTTTTAAACAACTTGAAAAAATGGGGCGGCAACAGTGCCGGTGAGCGACTAGGCAATATGGACTGGGACGGCAACATCAAGCCAGATCCGTTTTTCCCAAAAATTATCGGCAATTATCTAAAAGATGGCTTTGAAAATGTATGGCTAGGTGACGATGATATACTGAAAAACTTACGACAAAGACCACGAAATATAGGCGGAAAATGTGCTAGCTGTAGCTATATAGATATTTGCAACGGCGGAAGCAGGAGTAGAGCATATGCGATAAGCGGCGACTTATATGGCGAAGATCCGTCTTGTTATCTGTCGGCAGATGAGCGAAAAGGTATATTTAGTTGAAGTTTTTGTTGGCTTTGTTTTTTTGTGTTGGTTTGTCTGCAAAAACTATCAGCATAGCTTCTAGTGCTAACCTAGCCTTTGTCATGCCACAACTTATCAAAAGTTTCAACCAAACCCACCCAGATATCAAAGTCATCTTTACTATAGGAAGTAGTGGCAAACTATATGCCCAGATATATCACGGAGCATCGTATGATATATATATGTCGGCAAACGAACAGTATGCTCGAAAATTATACGACCACGACCAAAAATATAGCCCACCAGTGGTATATGCTAAAGGTAAATTGGCGCTCATAAGCACTAAAAACAACAACCATCAACTAAACATAAGCATATTGACACATAAAAATATAGAGAGATTTGCAGTAGGAAACCCATCTACAGCACCATACGGAGTAGCCACCAAACAAGCTTTGACCAATGCAAAAATATATAAACAAACTAAATATAAGATGGTATATGGCGAGTCAATATCTCAAACCCTATCATATACATTGAACTCAACAAATTATGGCATAGTAGCTTTGTCGGCTTTAAAAGCAAAAAAACTAAGTCATCTCAAAAAGTTTACACATTATGTAGAGTTAGATAGCAAGTTATATGACCCCATAAGACAAAGTATGGTGCGACTAAACAACAAAGAGGAGACTAGACTGTTTTTTGATTTTTTGTTGTCAATAAAAGCAAAAAAGATATTTGAGCAGTATGGCTATTGATTTTGCCCCTTTCATCTTGTCGTTCAAACTAGCGACTACGACAACTGTTATATTATTTCTCCTGTCTGTGCCGTTTAGCTGGTGGCTTAGCCAGACTACATCTAGGCTTAAACCCATAGCAGAAGCTATGACCGCTATGCCTATAGTTTTGCCTCCTACAGTCATAGGGTTTTACTTGCTTGTGTTGTTTTCACCAAACTCTGCTATAGGCGGTGCTTTGCTAGATATATTTGATATGAAACTTGTGTTTAGTTTCGCTGGACTTGTGGTAGCTAGCTGTATATATAGCTTGCCGTTTATGGTTCAGCCACTTCAAGCGGGGTTTGAAAGTATGGACAAAAACCTCATAGAGACTTCATATGTATATGGCAAAAGTAGTCTTGAAACTATGCTAAAAGTGGGTTTGGGAAATATAAAGCCATCTATACTTATAGCGGTTGTCATCACATTTGCTCATACTATAGGTGAGTTTGGTGTGGTGCTGATGATAGGTGGTAGTATTCCAGAAGAGACCAAAGTAGCCTCAGTGGCTATATATGAGTTTGTAGAGGTGCTGGACTATGATATGGCACATATATATAGCTTGATAATGTTGGGTATTAGCTTTGTCGTGTTGTTTGCTATGTATATATTTAAACATAAAATGATAAAATAACAAAAATAACAAAAAGGACAGATATGATATACAACGATACAAATTTCAACGGCAAGACAGTTTTGATCACAGGAGCTGGAGGTTTCATAGGTTCAAATATAGTATCTTATCTACAAGACAATTTTCCAAATACAAATATAATAGCGACAGATTGTTTCCGTGGGTCTGGTAGATTTGCAAATGGCAACCCCAAAAGCTACGGACACTACCAAAACTTGATAGGGTTCACAGGTGTGTTGTTGTATGGAGATATCAACGATGAGAAGTTTATCAACACGCTAGATATGGACTACGAGTTTGACTATATTTTTCATCAAGCTGCGATATCTGACACCACAGTAGCACAGCAAGATATCATGATACAGACAAATGTCTCAGCATATGAAAACTTGCTAAAGATAGCTATCAAACACGAAGCAAATATGATATATGCTAGCAGTGGTGCGACTTATGGCGACAGCGATAGGTTTGAAGTAGGATATGAAAAACCCAACAATATATATGGATTTTCAAAGCTATGTATGGACAATACCACACATAGATATATCAAAGAGGATGTAGGTATCTCTATAGTCGGCTTGCGGTATTTCAATGCCTACGGCAAACATGAGTTCTACAAAGAGAAAACTTCCTCTATGGTGCTACAGTTTGGACTACAGATATTGCGAGGCGAGACTCCCAAGCTGTTTGTAGGAAGCGACAAGATAGTGAGGGATTTTGTATATATCAAAGATATAATCCAAGCCAATATCAAAGCGGCAACCCCACGAAAAAGTGGCATATACAACATAGGCACAGGCACGGCTAGAAGTTTTGAGTCTATCGTAGATATACTCCAAGACAAGCTAGGTATAGACAACGGCAAAGAGTATATACCAAACCCATATGTCAACCAATACCAGCACTTCACACAAGCTAATATCTCAGAAACTATAAGACAGCTAGATTATAAACCAGCCTTTTCTCTAGAAAGTGGTATAGAGGATTATATAGAAAATATACGAAAATATCGTTGATATATCAAGTGTTTGTTTTAACTGATCACAAAGGCTTTTGCTTTGCCACCTTTTAGATATGCTACAAGGTCGATTATACCATTTTTTAAATAGGCGGATCTTATACCGATACTATTTAGATATGCTATGGCTATGATACTTCTGTCGGATTTTGGACAGCCACACACTATAAGTTTATCTTTGGGTAGGCGGTCAAGATTGTCTGGTAGCTTATCTAGTGGGATTTGTAGCCCAAAGCCCATAGCCCATATATCTGTCTCAAACTTCGCTCGTATATCTACAAACACAGCTTTGTCCTCTTGAAGTAGTCCCAAAAATTCCTCCGTGCCTAGCATAAGCTCTGGCATCTTGGCTGGGGTTATTTGTCTTATAAAATTTTCCATATTAGCTCCTGTATGATGAGTTTATCTCGATATATTCATGACCTATATCACAGCCATAGGCAGTGTATTTACCATGCCCTACTCCTATATCACATGATATCTTGAAGTTGGTCGTGGCAAATATGCTTGATGCTTGTGTCTCTATATCATCACCGAAATTTACCTGCCCTTTGTCATATATAGTCAGGCTCACAGGCTTGTCTGCTACTCTGCCCACAAACGATATTTTCAAACTATATTCACAAACTTCACAGCCACTAGCTCCTATAGTAGAGGCTATCCGTCCCCAGTTTGGGTCGCCACCATACAGTGCTGTCTTGACTAGTAGTGAGTTGGACAATTTTTTGGCGATAATCTTCGCTTGAGTTTCATCTGCTGCTCCTACTACTTCAAACTCTACACACTTTGTAGCTCCTTCGCCATCGCCCAATATAGCTATAGCCATATCTTTCATGACTTGCTTCAAAACTTGAGCGAAAGCATCGCGGTCATAAGCTCCGCTTTTGGCATTTGCTAGCAACATCACAGTATCGTTGGTCGAAGTATCGCCATCTACAGATATAGCATCAAAGCTTATCTTGTTTGAACTACTTAATAACTCTTTCATATGGGCTTTTGGCACATCGGCATCGGTGCAAATAAAGCATAGCATAGTAGCCATATTTGGGTCTATCATACCGGCGCCTTTGGCTATAGAACCTATACGAAAAGTTCCACCATCTTTTAGCGATACTTCATATAGACAAGTTTTGGGATATTTGTCAGTAGTCAGTATCGCTTTGGCTACTTTGTCGCCATTTTTAGCAGATAGGTCTATGTGGTCAAGACATTTTAGCATATTTACTACAGGTAGCTGGACTCCTATGACCCCTGTGCTACTATACACTGGGTTTAGTATATTTGGATATTTGTGTCTAAGCTCTGTGTCTATCTTTGCTATGTTTTGCAACCCTTGCTTGCCTGTCATGGCATTTGCATTTTGTGAGTTGATGAGCACGAAATTTGTCTGGAAATCTGTAGGGTAGTTTTGGTAGTGTATCAACGGTGATGCACGGAAGCTATTTGTAGTCAATATTGCCTCTACTTCACACGGTGTATCACTATGCAAAAAGCCGACATCTAGCCAATCTTTTGGTTTGGTAGTGGATATATTTGCCGACAATCCATCAGCAAAAAATCCATCTATAGAGGTAATATCACCCACTTTTGGAGTGATAGTAAACATAGGCGACTATGTATTCTTTTTCATAGTTCGAAGCTCTTTGGCAGATATTTTTATCTTTTTTGTGGTGCCGTCTTCTAAAGTAACTCTCACAGACCTCAAGTTTGGTAGAAACTTTCGTTTGGTTCTGTTGTTTGCATGGCTTACATTGTTGCCAGCCATCGGTCCTTTGCCTGATATTTCACATCTTCTTGACATATTTATTCCTTTTTTGGTTATTTTATCATTTTTAGCTTAAAGCAACTCACAATACTATAGAGGTGACCTAAATTTATCTTATACAGTGCTATTGTTTGGGTCACTTCAAAGCAGAATTGATTTTGTTCCTCTTGATTTCTTGATAATACAACAGCAAAATGACAAGAAACAAACAGGAGCAAATAGAGCTAATTTTCTCACAAAGAGTTATTTGTGTAAATATAAAACTAGTCATAGCAACTTTCACTTCAGTGAAAAGTGTTTTTTCGTTTAGTTTCGTTTAGTTTCGCTATATATAGTGGTTAGGTTGTAGTGTTATAATGGTCTCACAAAAGGAGAAATATGGAAAAATATATTTGGAAAACAGAACAAGCGGTAGAAAATATGGGCGATAGGCTCGTCCATCTAAAAGATGGAGCGGTATCATGACAGACAACTACAACAAAAGTGCCGTAGTGTCGCATTGGGTTCATGGATTTATGATATTGCTAGTGCTAACCACTGGGACGGTAGTGCTGTCAAATATGCCAAACAATATAGCAAAGCTAGACAGTCTAAAGATACATATGATACTAGGTGCCGTCATCTTGGCACTGACTATATATCGTATAATCAACAATATGCTCTCAGACAAAGTATCGCCACTAAAAGTAGGTGAGGCTAGAGAAAAGTTGATACGATACAACCATATAGCGATATATGTCGTGGTGATATTGGTAGCGCTCAGCGGTATCCTACTAGCAAAAGGTTCAGGGGTAGGAGAGATAGTGTTTTGGGGAGCAAACACAGAACTATACAAAGACTTTCATGACTTTGGTATGGGTATAGCTCATAGCATACTTACAAAGATATTGATATTTTTGATAGTTATGCATATAGCTGGGGTGGTTTCTTATGGTATCAAAACCAAAGAAAATCTATTAAGACGAATGTGGATAAACAGAAACAAAAAGGACAAAAAATGAGAAAACAGATGATGATGATAGGGTTAGCGGTAGTAGTAGCGAGTAGTTCGCTGTATGGATTTGGTGGCAAAGACCACAGAGGCAATATGGGCGGTCAGCATAGATTTGATGCCAAAGACCACAGAGGCGACAAAAAGATGAAAAAAAGACCACCAAGAGAGATATATATGTTTATGTCTGCTGTGTCAGATCAAGATCTCACAAAAGCACAAAAAACCGATATGCGAAAGATCATGGAGGAGTTTAAATCCTCAAAAAAAGCCAACAGAGTTGAAAAGCGAAAGTCACTTATAAAGATAGACGACAACAAAAAGTTTGACAAAGAGTATTTTATAAACACTAGCAACGAAAGAGCAAAAGACAGAGCGACAGAACAGGCAAATATGATAGAAAAGGTATTTGCAATCCTAGATGACAAGCAAAAACAGCTAGTCATACAAGAGACGGCAGAAAAACAAAATATGAAATATAGTGGCAAAAGAGACAAGCGAAAAAACAAAGGCAAAAACAAACAAGACAAAGGAAAATAATCATGAAAAAAATTACATCGTTAAGTCTGGGAATATCGTTTATAATCATGGCATACACTGGTGTGATGCTGTTTTTGTGTCCGCATGGCAAAGTTGCGTATTGGAGTGATTGGCATATGCTAGGACTATCAAAGACACAATACGGAGAGATACACACCACCTCTATGCTATTGGTGCTGGTCTTTGGTATATTGCATATATATTACAACTGGAAACCGATAGTAAGCTATATGAAAGATAGTAGCAAAAAATTATCGTGGACCAGAAAAGAGTTTTTGATAGCTTTGGGATTGAACCTGTTTTTCGTGGTGGGGACATTGACTTATATGCAACCACTGAAGGGGTTTTTGGATTTCAACGAAAATATCAAAGAATACTGGGCGGACAAACACGGAGAGCCTCCGTTTGGTCATGCTGAAGAGAGTAAGCTCGTAAAACTATGCAAAAAGATGAAGATAGATATAGAAGTAGCGAAAGATATTTTGAAGCAAAACAATATAAAGTTTGATGAAAATGAAAGTCTCAAAACCATAGCAAAGCGAAACAACACAAGTCCAGATGCGATATATAAACTTATAAAAAAATAAAACAAGATGACACCTCTAGTTTTGTTTTGGTATTTTTAGATACAATACAATATGATGAAAATACTACTGATAGAAGATGACCTAGAGTTTGCAGGTCTTATAGAAAGTTTTTTAAGCGATAGAAATATAGATACAGATATATGCGATGACCCATATATGGCGATGGTGACACCGTTGGACAAGTATGATTTGGTGCTGTTGGATCTAGGATTACCTGGAGTTGATGGGCTAGAAGTATGCAAAGATATACGAAAAAAGAGCGACATACCTATCATCATCTCAACTGCACGAAACAGCACCACAGACAAGGTGCTAGGACTGGAGGTAGGAGCAGATGATTATCTGCCTAAGCCATATGACCCAGATGAGCTATATGCTAGGATCAAAAGTTTGATAAGACGAACCAAAGCGACATCACAAGCACCGACTATTGATAGGGATTTTGTCGTCCATACAAACGGCACAGATATAACATACCGTGGCAACCAGCTGTTTTTGACAGGTGCGGAGCTAGGAGTTTTTAAAGCTATGATAGACAACTATGACACAGTTTCATCAAAAGACCAGCTACTAAGCAGCTGTGAAAATATGGGACTATATAACATAAACAGCTTAGAGATGCTTATAAGCAAAATACGAAAAAAGATAGCCGTGCATAGCGACAAAAAGCATATAATCTCACTGCGAGGCATAGGATATAGAGTTGTGGAATAAAGCGAAAAATTCTCTAGTAGTGCAGATAGGATTATTATATATTTTGTCGTTTGTGGTGGTGGTGTCTTTGTGGTTGTTTTTTTATGTTCAACAAAAGACGAGACTACAAACAGATAATATGGGACGATATATCAACACTGCTACTACTTTGCAGCCGTTTTTGATACAGGCTATACCTATATATGACGATGATTTGTCTGTGTTTGATATGAAACTATACGAAAAAATTGTTCCAAACAATTTTCAGCTACTCTATAGAAAAGGCGACAGCCACAAAGGCTTCGCCGTATATGAACTTGACGACAAAAAGCTACTATATATATACAATCACATAGATGAAGTGCTACTACAAGACACCAAAAAAGCAGCAAATATATCTATAGTTCATATAGTGTTTTTGATACTTTTGATATCGCAAACACTTCTATATATAAGAGTTCGTAAGCTACTAAGACCACTATCGCTTATCAAAAACAAACTACTCACGATAGAAGACGGTGACTTGACTGCTTTGTCTTTTGATACAAACTACGATGAGATACGACAGATGGTGCACTCGTATAACAAAGCCGTAGCAAAGATACAATATATCCTAGATACGAGAGAGATGTTTAGCAAGATTTTTATGCATGAACTCAAGATGCCTATAGCCAAAGCTATGTTTCATCTCAAGGCAGATGTGCCGTCAGCTACTAGCGACAAACTCAAAAGTATCTTAGACCAGCTAAACACAGAGTTAGATAAATTTGCCCAGCTAGAAAGCCTCATATCACGACACGAAAAGATAGATGACACAGCAAATAGCACAGCTAAGATAATAGAAGAAGCGATATGTAAACTAAACAAAACAGACAAACAAACCATAGATATAAACTGTCCGCAAACTGCTATGATAAAAGGCGACAGACAGTTGTGGGTCATATGTTTTAAAAATATCATAGAAAACGCACTAAAATACTCAAGTGATGATCATATAAATATATATTGTGACAACGACAAAATATCTTTCCAAAACATAGGAGAGGCATTGCCTATAGATATATCTGGCGATATTACAAACTGGAAACTGACCAAACACCAAAGAAACAAAAGCTCCACAGGATATGGCTTTGGATTGTTTATCATCAAAACTATCACGACTATAAATAGATACAAGCTAAACTACAGCTACGACAAACAAAACAGACTACTAAATATAGCTATATTTATATAAAATTTATATATTATATCAAAAATTTGGTAAGTTTTATAAATATTTGTTATAATACTGCAATTTTAAAAAGGAAATAATATGAAAAATATATTTAATATAGTTGTAGCACTCTTGTTGACTGCTACTTTGTTGTCGTTAAGCGGTTGTGGGTCTAAAGAGGACAAACAAGAGGATAAGTCAAAAGTGACTATAGAAGACAAGGCACAAGAAAAAGTTGCTGACAAGGCCGCTGTAGCAGAGGTCAAAGAGATAAAGATAGGTATAGTTATGCCTATGAGTGGTCCTATAGGTGGCTTTGGGCAATATGCTGACAAAGGTCTAAAACTAGCCAACGAGTTAGCTCCAAAGCTAGTAAATGGCACTGATATTAAACTTGTTTTGCTAGACAACAAATCAGACAAGATAGAGTCAGCAAATGCTATATCTAAACTAATCTCAAAAGAGAAAGTCGTAGCAGTAGTCGGTGCATTGACATCTACAAACACTATGGCTATCACCAAGATAGCAGAAGATGCAAAGATACCAGTAGTAGCTCCAGTAGCTACAAACCCACTGGTCACCAACAGACGAGACTTTACTAGTAGAGTATGTTTCAACGACAACTTCCAAGGTGCGGTTGCAGCAAACTTTTCTTTCAATGACCTAGGGCTAAAAACCGCTGTAGTCATCACAGATGTCAAAAACGACTACTCTATAGGTATATCAAGCGTATTTAACAAAAAATACAAAGCTTTAGGCGGAGATATCAAAAAAGTAGTCAAGATAAACCAAGGCGACACAGACTTCAAAGCTATATTGTCAAGTATCAAGACACTCAATCCAGAACTTATATTTATACCGTTTTATTCAGCTGAAGTTGCACTCATAGCAAAGCAAGCAAAACAATTGGGTATAAAAGCCAAATTTTTAGGCACAGATGGTATGGCTGGTGATAAGATATTTTTTGAAGTAGGCAAAGACGCAGTAGAAGGATTCTATGGCACAAACCTATATAGTCCAGATGCACCAAAGACTACAGATGCTTCAAAAGATTTCGATACTAAATACAGAGCGAAATACAACGAAGCTCCACATCCATTTGGTGTGCTTAGTGCAGAAGCTTACAATGTAATAGTAGCCGCCATGAACAAGTGTGAAGATCCTACAGATACTCTGTGTGTAAACAAAAACATCAGAGCCACAAAAGATTTTCAAGGAGTATCAGGTATAATATCACTTGACGAAAAAGGTGACGCAGTTCGTTCTGCTGTCATAGAAACTATAAAAGACGGAAAAAGTATATACCTAAAAACAGTCAATCCATAGCAGGTTTAAAATAAACTTATGGATTTTCTCACTTTTATCCAACAGATAATCAACGGCATAAGTGTAGGCAGTATGTATGCACTTATCGCTATTGGTTATACTATGGTATATGGGGTTTTGCGACTTATCAACTTTGCTCATGGCGAGATCATGATGGTAGGTGCATTTGTAGCATATAGTGCTATGGCTGTGCTTGGACTTACCTTGTTGCCGGCAGTCGCTGTAGCTATAGCAGTATCTGTGCTAGTAGGTGTCTTGACAGACAAGATAGCGTATAAGCCTCTACGAGAAGCTCCTCGGATATCTTTGCTTATCACGGCTATAGGTATAAGCTTCTTACTACAAAATTCTATCAATGTATTTGCCGGTGGCACGGCTAAGTCATTTCAAGTTCCTCCGTTTTTTGATCATCTTATAGATATAAACGGTATCATATTTACGCCCACCGTTATCATAGTGCCTATAGTTACTATGCTACTGTTGGTTGTATTGTTGTATGTGCTGTATAAAACCAAATACGGTATGGCTATACGAGCACTAGGCTTTGATATCAAGACAGTCTCACTCATGGGAGTAGATGCAAACAAGATTATCATGCTAGTGTTTATCATAGGTTCATCACTAGCTGCTGTGGGTGGTATATTTTGGGCTTTGTCCTATCCAGTGCTGACTCCATATATGGGTATCATGATAGGTCTCAAGGCATTTGCTGCTGCGGTGCTAGGTGGTATCGGCAGTGTCAGTGGTGCAGTTTTGGGCGGATTTATACTAGGATTTACAGAAGTTATATTTGTAGCATTTTATCCAGAACTTGGTGGCTACAAAGATGCCATAGCGTTTGTATTTTTGATACTTGTTTTGCTAGTCAAGCCTAGTGGTATCATGGGTATAAACTTCGAAAAGAGTAGATTTTGATAGATAAAATAAATTTTAAATATATACTGTTTATATCATTGGCGATACTGTTTTTGGTCATAGCGCAAAACAGTTTTGATGATTATACACTGAGGATTACAAACAACATAGCTATATTTATAATCCTAGCGACATCTTATAATCTTATCAATGGTGTCACAGGACAATTTTCACTAGAACCAAACGGCTTCGTAGCTATCGGTGCTTATGTGACTGCTCTAGCACTACTAAGCGAAGAGATGAAGTTTGAGCTGTTTCAGCTAGAATACCCTAGCTGGTGGATATTGGCTTTGGAGTTAAACTTGATACCAGCACTACTGCTATCTGGTGTGGTGGCAGCGGTAGTTGCCGCGATGTTGGCTTTTCCTGTGTTTCGTGTGCGAGGGGATTATCTAGCTATCGTGACATTGGGATTTGGGTTTATCATCAAAGTCATCGCTATAAACTCACCATCTGTCACAAACGGTGCCATAGGACTAAACGAAATACCATCACTCATCAATATCTATTGGACGGGTGGCATAGCTATCATCACGACTATCATCATACTAAATATCATATACTCCAAATACGGCCGGTCTATGAAAGCCGTGAGAGACGATGAAGATGCCGCATCTGCTATAGGTATAAACACTATGAAGATAAAGACATATGCCTTTACTACTTCTGCCTTTTTTGAAGGTATTGGTGGTGGATTGTTGGCTATATTGTTGACTACTATATCGCCTGATTTGTTTCAGTTTTTCTTGACTTTTCAGCTACTAATCATCATCGTGTTAGGTGGGCTGGGATCTATGACCGGAGCTATCATAGGCACTGTGCTAGTAATAGGTGGGACAGAGTGGCTACGAATACTAGACGGACCTATCAGTGCCTTTGGCTATGACTTTGGGGCTCACCCGGGGCTTCGTATGGTTGTATTTTCGGTGCTTTTGGTAGTGGTGATGTTGTATGCTAGAGAAGGAATCATGGGCAAAAAAGAGCTTACAGATATGTTTAAGAAAAAACCAAAACACAAGGATACAGATGATACTTGAGTTGAAAAATATCACCAAAACATTTGGCGGTGTCAAAGCTATAGATGACCTATCGTTAGGTGTCCAACAAAAGCAAATATATGGGCTAATAGGACCAAACGGTGCCGGAAAAACCACTATATTTAACATAATCACAGGAAATTATACCGCCACCAAAGGCGATGTGATATTTGATGATCAAAATATCACAAATATGAAAAACTACAAGATAGTCAGGCGAGGCATAGCTAGGACTTTTCAAAATATACGGCTTTTTAAAAGTATGACCGTGCTAGACAATCTGCTAGTAGGTATGGACAAAGATATCAAATACACATACTTTGAGTCTATTTTTCGGTTGCCTAGATATTTCAAACACGAAGCATCGTCATATAAGTTCGCTATAGATTTGCTAGACAACTTAGGCATACTACAGCACAAAGACGAGATAGCCACGAGTTTAAGCTACGGCATTCAGCGAAAAGTTGAGATAGCCAGAGCTCTAGCTACCAAGCCAAAGATACTGCTACTAGACGAGCCGGCCGCTGGTATGAACCCAAACGAAACCACTCAACTAGCCCAGCTGTTGTTTAAGATACGAGACGACTACGATATCTCTATACTACTCATAGAACACGATATGAAGTTTGTCAATCATCTGTGCGACAAGGTGCTGGTGCTTGACTATGGCGAGACTATATTTTGTGGTGATATAAAAGACGCTATCAAAGACAAAGAGGTCATCAAGGCTTATCTGGGGGATTTTAAACATGCTTAACATATCCAATCTATCGGTTTATTATGGTCTAATAAAAGCTGTCAAAGATATCAATATAGAAGTAAAGAGAGGCACTATAGTGTCGCTCATAGGCTCAAATGGTGCCGGCAAGACCTCTACTTTACACTCTATAGTCAACGATGTCAAAAAGACAGGCACAGTCCTATACGATGGTGTAGATATAGCAAAATACCCCACACACAAGATAATCCAACAAAAGATAGCTCTAGTGCCGGAGGGTCGGCGAGTGTTTATAAACCTCACGGTAGATGAAAATCTAAAGATAGGTGCATACAACAATCCAGACTATGGAGACCTCAAAGAGAAGATGTATGAGATGTTTCCACGACTTGTAGCCAAAAGAGACCAGCTAGCAGGGACTATGAGTGGTGGCGAACAGCAGATGCTAGCTATCGGTCGAGCTTTGATGAGTGCGCCTAGACTTTTGATGCTGGACGAACCGAGCTTAGGTCTAGCACCAAATATAGTAGCCGAGCTGTTTGGTATCATAGAACAGCTAAAAAAAGATGGTATCACTATATTGCTGGTAGAACAAAATGCCTATGCGGCATTGAGTGTAAGCGACTGGACCTATGTGCTAGAAAATGGCGAAATAGTCATGAGTGATATATCATCGAAACTTATCAACAGTGATGAGATAATCAAAAGATATTTAGGTGGATGACTTTTCAAGTTTTTGATTGTATTTTGCAACACTG
>JAOZTH010000021.1 GCA_029939245.1 Arcobacteraceae bacterium | reverse complement strand
TTTTTGAATAGGTTTTTGTTCTGTGTCCTTGATTTTTGATATAATTTTTTATTGTGACTCTTGTGTATATGTTCATCGCTCATGGGCTATTGTACCATAACTATATAAGCGATTCTGCGGGTCGGTGAATTAAACCCTCTTTAGATTAAGATTTAGGTGTGGTATTTAGAAGCCCCTATATTTGAACAAAAAGAAGACAACGAGGTGAAGTTAAGAAAAATTTAGATATTTAGATAGCTGTAAAATGGGATGTGACAGCTATTTTGTCGTATTATAACATTTGTTTCTTGGTTTTATCTTGTCAAAAATTTTGTGGTGAATTTATTTATTGTGCTATGGTATTTAAAAAGTTGACCTTAAATAAAAATTGAACCTCAATGATAATCAGAAGCTTTCGCTACTATATCTATCTCTATGAGTGCATTTTTGGGCAACGTTTGCACTGCCACTGTGCTTCGCACTGGTTTGTGGTCACCAAAAAAGTCGGCATATATGATATTGACTACACCGAAGTCGTCCATATCGTCCAGATATATTGTAGTCTTTATGATATCGTCTATACTACATTCGTGGTCTTCTAGTATCGCTTTGATATTTTCTAGCACTTGTGTCGTCTGTGTCTTGATATCATCTCCACACATAGCTCCGTGCTTGTCTAGGGCTATCTGTCCAGAGCTATATAGCAGTCCGTTGTATTTGACTGCTTGTGAGTATGGTCCTATGGCTTGTGGGGCATTTGTAGTGTTTAAAAATTGCATATTTATCCTTGTTTATTTACTTATAAGTTGTCGAACATTGTATTGATAGACTCTTTGTTGTAAATTTTATCTATTGTTTGTGCTATGATATCTGTAGCACTTAGCACTACTATCTTGTCGTGTGGTTTTGCTAGCGGTATGGTATCTGTGATGACTAAGCTATCCAAGCTACTATCACTTAATCTTTGCAAGGCTGGGCCACTCAACACTCCGTGGGTGCAACAAGCCATCACCGTGTTGGCTCCGTCTTGCTTTAGCACTGTTGCAGCATTTGTCAATGTCCCTGCTGTATCTACTATATCATCTACCATGATGATATCTTTGTTTTGGACATCGCCTATGATATTCATCACTTCACTTTTGTTTTTTTTGTCTCGTTTTTTGTCTACTATGATAAGGTCATAATTTAAAGCCTTGGCATAGGTGCGAGCCCTAGCTACTCCGCCTACATCCGGCGATGCTATGACTGGATTTTTCAAGTTTAGCTTCTTGATATAATCCACAAATACCATGGAACCCAACAAATGGTCAACCGGTATGCTAAAAAATCCTTGTATCTGTGCGGCATGCAAGTCTATAGTCACTACTCTATCTACTCCTGCTTTTTCGATCATATCTGCTACAAGTTTAGCGGTGATAGGCACTCGTGGTGCTGCCTTTCTGTCTTGTCTGGCATATCCAAAATAGGGCAACACTACAGTTATCTCTCCTGCACTACTTCGCTTGAATGCATCTACAAGTATGAGTAGCTCCATCAAGTTGTCGTTGGTTGGACGACAAGTGCTTTGGATGATAAATATATCATCGCCTCGCACGGAGTTTACTATATTGACATCTATCTCTCCGTCACTGAAGTTGCTTATCTGGACATCTTCTACTTTTTTTTCTAGTTGTATTGCTACATCGTGAGCAAACTTCGTGCTAGCTGTCCCTGCTACTATCTTGTATCCTGGCATAATGCTCCTTTGAAATATTTAGATTTCTTTTAAAAATGCAATCTCAAACCTAGAGACAAGCCTGTCTCACCTTGGTGTGATAGTTCTTCATTTCCTATCTCTGTGGTGATTGTCTTTGATAAATATCTAAGTTGTGTATATATGCTAGTGGTGTTTGAAAATTTACTATCCAACCCTACCTGTATTCCTATAGCATATCCTGTAGTTTTTACATCTGTTATTGCTGGTGTGTCGTTTGGTTTTTTGTCCCAGACTAACTCACTCATACCAAATACTACACCAACATATGGCTTGGCATCGATAGCATCTACAAACTTGTAGTTAAATGAATATAGCAAGTCAGTAACTGTCGCTCTTTCTAGTCCTAGTGATTTATAAATACCAAAAGTAGAAAAAAGCTTTCCGCTGTGAACTAGTCCAAACCCTATATGTGCTGTGGGGGTGTGTTCGTCTAATGCCTCATCAAACAAGATTGTGTTTTGTATCTCATCTTTTATAGAGTATTTTGAGAAACCTACACCTGCATATACAAAATAATAATTCCCAAGTATATTTGGGTCATCGTATGCATCATCATCTAGTAGTTCGTTTAGTTTTGAGTTGTCCTCACAATCATGTTGTGTTTTATCGTTTGTATTACACTCTTCAACTATAACCAAATCATGTTCGCCAGTGATAGCTGTAGCTATACTGTAGGTGTCATAGTTTTCTGTTTGATTTGCATGTTTCTTATAATAATGAGCATGCTCTATATTGTCTTTTAGTTTCATCGTTTTGTAGTTGTTGGCATCTACTATGACAAACATAGATAGCTTGACATAAGTATCATCTCTATCCACCTTGCACCAGCCATGTTCATCGCAAAATTCTGCTAGGACTACATCGCCTGGAAAGATATATCTATCCTCATCTACTCGTCTTGATATCTCATAGATAATCTCACTATCAGTGGTAAGCTTTTTTTCATAAAAATGTGTGTGTTGCTCGGTATTGTCGTTCATGACGAAAAAACCATCGATTTCTTTTTCAAAATATTTACCGTTGATATACCATGGCTTATCTACAACTTTGCACCAGTTGTCTAGATTGCATGTATCTACCTTTACTTTATCTCCATGATTTATGAGATTTTGCATAGCATACTGCTCCAAATCAACACCAAATAGCCACACAGGCAAACTCAAACAAAGAACCAAAGTCAAAATATATTTTTTCATGGCATATTATATCTAAAAAATATAAATTAAGTCTAAAAAAGTGAAAATTTATTTTATTTTGATAAAATATGTTCAAAAGGTAGCAGATGAATATCAAAAAAGAGTTTATAGAATTTTTCAAATCAAAACAACATGACGAAGTGGCAAGTTCATCTTTGGTGCCAAATGACCCGACACTTATGTTTACAAATGCCGGTATGGTTCAGTTCAAAGATATATTTACAGGCAAGATAAAACCACCCACAAACAAAAGAGCGGTCAGCTGTCAGCTATGTTTGAGAGCAGGTGGCAAACACAATGACCTCGAAAATGTTGGTTTCACTAGTAGGCATCATACTTTGTTTGAGATGCTTGGCAACTTTTCGTTTGGGGATTATGGCAAAGACAAAGCTATATCGTATGCTTGGGAGTTTATAACAAAAGTTTTGAAACTACCAGTTGATAAACTATGGGTAACTGTGTATGAAAATGACGACGAAGCATATGAATTGTGGCAAAAATATATAAGCGCGGACCACATCAAAAAGCTAGGAGACAAAGACAACTTCTGGTCTATGGGCGATACTGGAGCTTGTGGTCCTTGTAGTGAGATATTTTTCGATCAAGGAGCTAAACTATTTGACACAGCTGAGGATTATCTAGGTGGTGATGGTGATAGATTTTTGGAGATATGGAACTTGGTATTTATGCAGTTTGAGCGAGACAAAAGTGGCAATATGACAAAACTACCAAAGCCATCTATAGACACAGGCATGGGACTTGAGAGAGTGATCGCTATCAAAGAGGGTGTAACAAATAACTTCGATACTAGTATATTTATGCCACTTATCAAAACTATAGAGACCATATCAAACACAAAGGCAACCACACAAAATATATCTAGCTATCGTGTCATCGCCGACCATACCAAAGCCGTGGCTTTTATGCTATGCGATGGTGTGCTGTTTGACAACGAAGGTAGAGGATATGTGCTTCGCCGTATATTGAGACGAGCAGTGAGACACGGATATTTGCTAGGTTTACGAAAGCCATTTATACGTGAAGTGGTGGATAGTTTGGTAGAAAATATGAGCGACGAATATCCATTTTTGAGCGATAAACAGTCCTATATCAAAGAGCAAATCACACAAGAGGAGACAAGATTTTTCAAAACCATCAAAAATGGTATGAAACTTTTTCAAGACGAGCTGGATAAAACTACGGACAATGAGTTTGATGGAGAGATAGCTTTCAAGCTATATGACACATATGGTTTCCCGCTTGATCTAACTGAAGATATGCTAAGAGAACATGGTATAAAACTAGACAAACAGAAGTTTGACACTTGTATGCAAGAGCAAAAGATCAAAGCCAAAGCATCGTGGAGAGGTAGTGGCGATGAGATGAAAAGTGGGGATTTTGCAACTATAGTAAAAAAATATAACAAAAATATTTTTGTAGGATATGAGACAAATGAAACTCAAAGCCATATAATAGCCGTGCTAGATGGAGAGTTTAAAGAGGTTTCTGATACTTTATCAAACGGCGAGTATTGGGTCATGTTCGCTCAAACCCCGTTTTATGCTACTAGTGGTGGACAGACAGGAAGCACAGGACAGATGACGATAGGCGATAAAGTCGTTGAGATAGTGGATACTAGAGAGTTTTTTGGATTGAACTTGTCAAAGATTGTCTCTACAGACACAAACATAAAGCCACAGGACAAAGTGCTGCTAAAAGATATAAATATAAACGAAACTGCCAAACACCACACAGCTACACACTTGCTACAAGCGGTTTTGAAAAACTTGTTTGGTGAAAATATCACACAAGCGGGAAGCTACAACGACCATGAGAAACTACGATTTGACTTCACTTATGGCAATGCTATAGAGCCAGATATGCTAGCAAATATAGAAAACAAAGTAAATGAGCTAATATATCAAAATATAGCCAATAATACAAAAGTTTTGCCTATAGAGCAAGCTAGACAGACAGGAGCTACTGCTATGTTTGGTGAAAAATACGGCGATGAAGTTCGTGTGGTGGGCTTTGGTGATACTAGTGTGGAGTTTTGTGGCGGAGTTCATGTAGTAAATACATCTATGATAGGATCGTTTTTTATCACAAGGCAAAGCAGTGTAAGTGCCGGAGTTCGCCGTATAGAAGCGGTATGTGGCAAGTCGGCAAAACTTTATAACGACAAAAATATAGGCGACATAAAAAAACTCGAAACTATATTAAAAACAAAAGATATCATAACTAAAACAGAAAAACTACTAGAAAACAGCAAGCAAATCAAAAACAACAAACAGACAAATAGTAAACAAAAGTTTGATACAATAGATATAAACGATAGTAAGTTGATCGTGGCAGTCGTAGAAGATGAAAATCCCAAAGATATCATAGACGAACAGAAAAACAAATATGAAAGCATAGCCATATTTTTGATACAAGCAAACGATGAAAGTATAAAACTAGTTTGTGGCACAAAAAATATAGGTATAAAAGCAAATGAATGGCTAAAAGCCGTATGCGATAAAGTAGATGGCAAGGGCGGTGGCAGTGAAAGTTTCGCTCAAGGCGGAGCAAAAGGTAGCAAAAATATAAAGATAGCAAAAAAGATAGCGATATCGTTTGTAAAAGATAATTTAAAGGATAAAAGATGATGACACAAAACAAGGCCGTGCAGGCAACGGTGCTAATACTCATAGCATTTATTTTTTCTATGGCAGTTCGCATGATATGGGTATATAAGTTTGACGGTCAAGCACAATACAAGCACAATGAGACTTTTATGCTGACTACTACAGATGGCTACTTTTTTGCCGAGGGTGCTAGAGATATCCTAAACGATAGAGACCCTGTAGAATCAAAAATATACAACTCATCTATGGATCAAGGACTATCACAACTTACTGCTGTGATATACAAAATAACTCCATGGACACTAGATGAGATCATATTTTATATGCCTGCTATTTTTGCATCGCTTTTAGTTATACCGCTGGTGCTTATAGGAGCAACATATGGTAGCTTGACTTTTGGGTTTATAGCGGCACTTATAGGCACTATAGCTTGGAGCTATTATAACAGAACCATGGTAGGATACTATGATACTGACTTGCTAAATATCGTATTTCCTACATTTTTGCTATGGTCGCTCATAGGTGCTGTAGTTACCAAACACGACAGATATATTTTGCTAGTAGCCATAGAGACTATAGCATATAGGTGGTGGTATCCTCAGTCATACTCGCTTGAAGTTGCTTTTGTAGGACTTTTGGTTGTGTTTGCAATATATACTTGGTTCAAAAAACGAGATAACTTTTATAACTTAGCTTTGATATCACTTATGCTATTGTCTACTTTAAACATAGATGGCTACTATAGAGCCTCTATAGTAGGTGTGATGTTGATATTTTTACACTTTAAAAAAGATATCTTTAGGCAATATATCTATTATATTTTAGGCGGAACTGTGCTGTTGTTTTTTGCTACTGGAGGGTTGGATCCTATCATTCGTGCACTCCAAGGTTATGTATTTCAAAGAGAAGCGGTAGTATCTCAAGATATACTTAAGCTAAATTTTTATGCGGTTATGCAAACTATAAGTGAAGCAAAGCATATACCGTTTGAAACATTTGCAAACAGGATTAGTGGACATACTATCACATTTTTTTTGAGCATCGCTGGTTATATATGGCTAGTGTTAAACAAAAAAAGTGCCATAATTGCATTGCCTATGATAGGCTTGGGATTTGCAGCTTTATTTGGTGGGCTTAGATTTACAGTATATGCTGTGCCTGTATTTGCTCTAGGTATAGCATATCTCATAGTGCAAGTATCAAATATGATAGAGGACAAAAGAGTCAAGATAGGTTCGCTGACATTACTCACCATATTGGTGCTAATACCAAATATTATGCATACATACAAATACGATGTGCAAACTGTATTTATGAAAGATGAAGTGGTACAGCTAGAAAAACTGAAAAAGATTGTCTCACCAGATGACTATGTAGTCGGTTGGTGGGATTATGGCTATCCTACGAGATACTATACCAGCACACACTCCTTTTTAGACGGTGGAATACATACAGGCAGTGCAAATTTTCCTACGAGCTATTTTTTGACTAAACCGCAAGATATCTCTGCCAAGATGCTTCGACTTGAGACCGAGTACAATGAAAAAAATATCAAAAACAATAGAGATATTTTAAACGACAAAGCAGAGAAAAACAGCACAAGTAGCTCAAGTATAGCAAAGATGACTTTGGACTATGGTTACAACGACACAAATGATTTTTTATATAGCCTAAGCACAGATATAAAACTTCCCACAAAGACAAAAGAGACTTATCTGTATCTACCAAACAGAATGCTAAACATATATCCAGTCATAGAAAGATTTTCAAATATCGATCTTATGACAGGAGCAAAAGGCGGTAGTGGATTTTTCTACTATCCTACTGGTTTCTCGCAAGATGAAAAAACTATAAACTTCGGCAACGGCATAGTACTAGACAAAATATCAGGAGTCATAACTACAAATTCAAATATCAAATACTCTATCAAAAGATTTATCACCACAAACTATACAAACAACACTACCATGACAAAGGATATCAAGCTTATAAACAGTAGTGGCAATATCAATATAATATATATGAAAAACCAAAACAGATTTTTGCTCATCGATGAGGATAAATACAACTCAACATATATGCAACTGTTTATCATGGACAACTACGACAAAAATTTGTTTGAACAAGTCATATATCATCCTCTTGTGAAAGTTTATAGACTCAAAATATGATCAAATACATAATACTGTTTTCATTGTTTGTTCAATATATAATCGCAAATGATACAAACAATACAGATATAGAAATCCTACAAGAGTATATAAAAAATCTAAATTTAAAGCTAAACAGCAAAATTGAAAATGATATGTCCAGATACAATCTCATGGGACACCATACAAACTATATTTTGCTAGCTGGTTATAGCCCTACAAAACTATACAAAAGAACAGACGAAAACAATCTCACCAATAATCCAAGAGATAAAAATGAAGCACAATTTCAAGTGAGCATAAAGGTTCCAATATTTGCAAATATTTTCAACACAAAGGGCGATTTGTTTGTAGCCTATACTCAAAACTCTTATTGGCAAATATACGACAAAGAGGATTCTTCTCCTTTTAGAGAGACGAACTATCAGCCAGAGTTATTTTGGCAGATAGACAACCTAAGCAAAAACAGGTTTGGTCTAAAGACTCTAAGGATAGGCGCCATACATCAATCAAACGGACAATCCGCACCAAAGTCCAGAAGCTGGAATCGCACCGAACTTCATATGCTGTTTGAAGCAAATAATTTTTTCTATGGCTTCAATGCTTGGAGTAGATGGGATGAACCATATGAAAATGATATCAACAACACAGCAGACGACGACAATCCTCTTTTGACTGACTATGTAGGCAACCAAAAGATATTTGTAGGATTTAAATACAAACGATTTGAAAATACTCTCACATATCAAAATGATATCACAGACTATAAAACAGACAAAGGTAGCACTACATTGGATATCGCTTTGCCATCGGACAACAACAACTTCAACTACTTTTTTAGGTATTTCAATGGCTACGGCGAAAGTCTCATAGACTACGACAATAAGATAGAACGGTACAGCATAGGTATGATGATATCAAACCCATTTTGGTAAAGGATAAACATGAGCGAAACAGGACTGAAAAACTTACGAGACAATCTTGATGCAATAGATGACAAAGTTTTAATATTATTAAACGAAAGAATGGCATTGGTAAAACAGGTCGGCGAGTTAAAAGCAAAAAGTGGAGGGTCGATATATCGCCCAGATAGAGAGCGAGATATCATAGACAGACTTGACAGATTGTCAAAAGGCACTTTAAATAGATCAGCTATAGAGGCTATATTTTTGGAAGTTTTTGCTATAAGTAGAAACTTAGAGTTGCCTGAAAACATAGCATATTTAGGACCACTTGGTAGCTTTACTCATCAAGCGGCCGAGAGTAGATTTGGTGCTATGAGTTCTTATCTATCTATCAGCACTATCACAGGTGTATTTCGTGAAGTAGCAAACAAAAAAGCAAAATACGGTGTGATACCTATCGAAAATAGTAGCAACGGAATAGTAAGCGAAACTATAACATGCTTTGGTAAATATAATGTCAAGATCATAGCTGAAGTTATGGTAGATATTCATCATACTTTAGCATCGACTGTCGACAATATCAAAGATATACGGCGAATTTACTCCAAAGATATAGCTATAGAGCAGTGTAGAGAGTTTATAGTAGATCTAGGGCTAGACGAAGTGGAGCTAATACCAGTAGAAAGCACAGCAAAAGCTGCCAAACTAGCAATGGACGAAAAATACTCGGCAGCTATATGTTCGCATGTAGGAGCGAAACTATACAAGCTGCCGATTTTGTTTGAAAACATCGAAGACAGGGGCGACAATCGCACGAGATTTTTGATAATATCAAATTTTGAAAACGGTTTAAGTGGGGACGACAAAACATCATTGATAGTCCATCTCAAAAACACTAGCGGTGCTTTGGTAGAATTTCTAAACAGTTTTGACAAAATAGGTGTAAATCTCACCAAGATCAAATCACACACAGTAGGCGGAGTTTCTACATTTTTCATAGAGTTCAATGCCCACAAAGATGAAAAAAATATCCAAAAGATATTTCACACATACAAAGACGAGATAAGATTTCTCGGTAGTTATGTGAGAGAGGGCGATGATATATAGATGAATAAAGTATCTAAACCAATCTACAGAAGCTTTTTACGACAAATAGTAGGAAGAGAGTATTTCATACTCAAAAGAAAGCTAAGCTGGATATTTTCAAAAAGTTCGTGGGCAGACAAAAAAAGCAAAAAATTTGATGGCTTTGTCATAGCCACTCACAGATCAATAATCTTGCGAAAGCTCAAGGATGTGGATATGTATCTACAAGAAAACAAGAGAGTCAATCTATCATTAGCGATACAAAATATCAACAATATTATCATCAAGCCAAACCAAACTTTATCTTTTTGGAAGCTTGTAGGTCGCCCTACAAAGAGCAAAGGCTATCTTACTGGACTAGTTTTAAATCAAGGCAAGTTGGACAAAGATATAGGCGGTGGTCTTTGTCAGCTTGGCAATTTGATGTTTTGGATATTTGCTCATAGTCCTCTTGTTATTACTCAAAGATTTAGACATAGTTTTGATGTGTTTCCAGACACAGATAGAAAAGTTCCGTTTGGAGCTGGAGCTACTTTGTCTTACAACTATATCGATTTTCAAGTCAAAAACATAACCAACAAAACCTTTCAGCTAAATTTATGGCTTGATGATACTCATCTAAATGGCGAGTTGCTATGCTCTCAAAAACTAGACACTGTGTTTGAAATACAAGAACGACATCATAAAATAAGACATGAATTTTGGGGTGGCTATACTAGACACAATCAGATATTTCAAATAGAAAAAGATGGCGATTGTATTTTAAAAGAGAGACTGTTGGTGCAAAATCATGCCATTATGATGTATAATCCTTTTATAGAAAATGATTAAAAATTTTCTTTTAATTTTTCAAAGATATTTGATTGCACAAAGTTTATATCTGTAGATATGGCTTTGAAATGCTCTTTGCCACATATTATTTTGGCAGTTTCGAAGCCTTTGATATCTATGCTAGTTCGCTGCCTTTACTCTCTACTACAAAATAGAGTCGCTCTTTGTCGTCCTTTTGCACTAGCACTGCCCAGTCTGGATTGTATCCACCTAGTGGTGTGCCTATCTTAAACCACGACGGCAACTTGGTAAATAGCTTCACATTTTCACTGCTGTTGAACTTTTTGGCAAATGCTTTTTCTATATCGCTGTCATATATGGTGTAGTCATATATCGATTTTGTCTCGTCATTTTTGATCAAGTTTCCAGACAGATAGCCTGAAAGTTCTTTTTCTTCGAAACACTTTTGAGCATAAAAATACTCATCTCCTATTTTTTGATATTTTATACCATCAACCACGAATATACTCATAGTTTTTTTGATAATTTCTATAACTTTATCTATAAACTTTTGAGGGTTATTTTCAAAACTTTGTAGGCGGTTTGATTTTATCAAAATATCGACCATATCTTTTATTCTAAGTTTAGGGCACCTCTAAAAACCATGATTCACACATCGCTACTCGTAGCAAAATCCCACACTTACTCCAGATTTGAACTATCGTAGATAAAGTAGTCATAATTTATATCGGAGAAATTACTCTTAAAATGCTCTTTGGTTATATCAAGTGTTTTTCGGGTTACCTCTTTGATAGCGATAGACGGCACGACTATTATACACTTCGTCCATCTGTATTTTTATTCATCTCAAAGATAGTTTTGAGATATACATATGTTTTGCAGTGCCTGTCTCCATCTCTACAGAAAAGTCCATACTATTTAGCTTAGAATATTGTGGAAGTCCATTTGCAAGCTGGATATTTTGGATATTTATCAATAACTTATCGTCCGACAGTTCTAGGTTATTGCTTGTGCCTGTATCATCATAATCACTCATCAACCTTTACAAAAGATGTTTGTCTTGTCTTTGTATAGAAAAATGAGCTATGCTTTTCTCTTGACCCTCAAATATATTAATTATTGAGCTTATGGCGGCATTTTGGTAGTCTAGATCACCTTCAAATTGTATTTTCATGATTTAGCCTCTATCTCTTTTGTCATCTTGTCAAAATCAGATTCAAAAAGTCTATCTTGCACTACTCTATATTTTTCAAACTCACTCAATGCAAATTCTTTAGCGATTTTTGCTGTTATTTTTCCACTATCAGTACTTCGGTTCCTTCTAGTATTTAATGTGTAAATAAATTTAAACATGATATAATAACAACAAATAAATTAAATAAATTTAAACAACAAGGACACTATATGAAACAAGAACTTTTTCAACTAGCATTGAACATAAACGAACCATGGTTTATAAAAGATATAAACTTTGATCTCAAATCCAAAAGATTGGATATAGATATTGACTTTAGGCGAGGTAGCACATTTGCATATGAGTGTGCAGAGTATGAAACACAGGTTAAAAGCCAAACTATAGATGGACAAGAAAAGCAGACAGATGCAAAGACAGAGACAAGCAGACAAACCTTTGACAATCTAAAAGCCTACGACACAGTAAAGAAAACATGGAGACATTTAAACTTCTTTGAACACGAATGCTACTTACATACAAGAGTGCCTAAAGTTAAACTGCCAAATGGAAAAACTAAAGGTCACCTCTAAAAACCTCTATGCTCATAGCTTTAGGGTAGCTTTTCATATTGTCAAGTTCTGTCTTGATGGACTACCTGGGTAATTCGAAAGGCAGAACTTGAGTATAGCAAGAAGCAAGCAAAACTAGCCTCGGCTAGTTTTGCTTGCAAAAAACTTTCTATAAAACAAGAGAATCGCTTTTTGCTTCAGCGAAAATGTTTCCTGTAAAAGTTTCTGCGGAAAACTGCTCCTTCTATGAGCCTGTTATTTAATCAAAGGGTTCGATTATTTTCAAGAATTTGTTTTTGTATCTAAATAATATTCAATCTGTTGCTTTTTCAAAATATGCAAAAAATTTGTGCTTCCCTCGACTCCTGCTGGGTATCCTGCTGTCACTATATATGTTTTGTTTTTGTTTATAAAGCCTTTTTGCACACCCCTAGTGATAGCTGTGCTTAGCATCTCGCTTGAGCTGTCTAGTGCTATATTCATGATAGGTTTTATACCCCAAACGAGTGTAAGCGACCTAGCTATTTTCTCATCGTGTGTAATAGCAAATATATCACTTTTGATCCTATATCTTGCTAGTTTTTTCGCACTTTTTCCTGAACTTGTCAGTGAAAGTATGGCTTTGGCTTTTAAGTTTTTTGCTAGTTTTGCTACTGATGCCGAGATGATATCTGTGTCATCATTATAATCAAATTTGCCAAATTTGTTATAATCATAAATCTTTTCTGTCTGTATGATAGTGTTTGCCATGACTCGGACTACACGGACAGGATTTACACCTATTGCACTCTCTTCGCTTAGCATCACAGCATCTGTGCCGTCCAAAACTGCATTTGCTACATCGCTTATCTCTGCTCTCGTTGCTGTATCATTTTCTGTCATAGACAAAAGCATTTGTGTAGCTGTGATGACTGGCTTTGACATAGAGTTTGCCATGTGGATGATTTTCTTTTGGATTGTAGGAACTTTTGAATACGGCATTTCTATACCTAGATCGCCACGAGCTACCATGATGCCATCACTTACTTGCAATATCTCTTCTAGGTTTTCAACTGCATCAAACTTTTCTATCTTTGATATTAGCTGACTTTTGGACTCAAAGCTATCCAAAAGTTTTCTAGCTTTTGAGACATCGTTTGCATTTTGCACAAAAGATATAGCTACAAAATCAACATCATTTTGAGCTCCCCATAGCATATCTTTTTCATCTTTTGGTGTGATTATGTCTATATTTATAACTGTATTTGGAAAATTCACACCCTTGTTTGATGAAAGCTTTCCGTCATTTTCTATCTGTGTAACTATCTGCTTGTCAGTGTTTATAACTTTTGCTCGTATAGAACCGTCACACAAATAGATATACTCGCCTGTGTTTATCATATCCAACACATCGGGCTGATTTATGCCTATTTTGTATGTTTTGTCATCTATTTTCTCGCCTTCTATATTGTCTCTATCAAATATCAATTTGTCGCCTTTTTTTAGATAAAAACTAGTAGATAGTTTTTTTACTCTGATTTTGGGACCACAAATATCTTGCAATACTCCTACTTTTGTATTTGTATTTTTTGAAGCTTCTCTTATCTTTTTGATCGTTTTTGAGTGATACTCGTGAGTTTCGTGACTAAAGTTAAGACGAAATACATTGACCCCCGCCTTTATCAATCGTTCTAAGATTTTTAAGCTATCGCTAGCTGGTCCTACTGTTGCTAAGATTTTTGTTTTTTTATACATATTGTTAAGTTCCTTAATTTTATAATATTTGCCTAGTAGGCATAGAGACCTTGACAACACCTTTTAAATGCTGTGTTGGTGTAGGTCACCTCTATTGTTGAGTTTATGTTTTTGTAGCGGCTTTTATAAGTCTAAATATCTGCTGTGTTTTTTTCTCTATCAAATCTAGAGCGATATCTTTGTCCATGGCATCGCTTAAGTTGATAGGGGCATTTGATATAGGAAAAAAAGCACTCACTCCAATATCGTGTATTGCAGTATCTGCCTCGCTTGTATTGCCACCCAAAGCTATACACACTACACCTTCTTTTTTGCAAAGCTTTCCTATACCGCTTATTACCTTGCCCATGGCTGACTGTTTGTCTATCTTGCCCTCACCAGTTATGACAAAGTCGGCACCTTTTATCGCGGACTTTATGTCTAACTTCTCCAAGATGATCTTTATACCTGGTTTTAACTCAGAGTTTAAAAAAGCCAAAAACCCAAAGCCTAGCCCTCCTGCAGCACCACTACCTGGATATTTGTCTAGTGCTTTGTCGTCTGTTTTTTGCACAACTTTAGCAAAAAGCTCTAGCTGGCTGTCCAAGTGTGATATCATCTCATCGTCTGCACCTTTTTGTCTGGCATATATATGTGCTGCTCCATTTGTCCCAAATAGTGGATTGTTGACATCACAAGCTATTTTAAACTTACATTGCTTTAATGATCTTAAACTATCAGTTTGGTCGATTTTGACAATCTTGCCCAAATCTTTTGCTAAACTAACTTCTCTATCTAGCTTATCAAAAAACTTAAAACCCAAACTTCTCAGCATTCCTAGTCCTGCATCGTTTGTAGCACTTCCTCCTATGCCTATGATAAACTCTCTGGCTCCATTGTTTATAGCATCTTTTATGAGGTCGCCAGTTCCATAAGTAGTAGTGATATTTGGATCTCTTTGCTTTTCGCTTATAAGCTCCAATCCACTAGCACTAGCCATCTCTATGACTGCTGTGCCATCTTCTAGCATGACATAGTTTGACTTGATCTGTTTTCCTAAAGGATCGCTACAAGATGCATATATCATCTTGCTACCTTTTATAGAACCTAGAGCTTCTACAGTGCCTTCTCCACCATCTGCTATGGGGCAGATTATCACTTCACTCTCTTTGTATATTTTTTTGATCGCTTTTTTGATCTGCTGTGCTAGTTCATATGAACTAGCACAGCCTTTGAAAGAATCAATCGCTATTACTACTTTGATACAACAACCTATATCTAAAGCAATACACCTGCTAAGATCATAACTATAGTTATAGTTACCAATCCTTGTATCAATGTAGCCATAGTGTATGACTTGTATGCTGTTGCCACGTCCATCTGACTGAACCGTGATACAACCCAAAAGAAACTATCATTTGCATGACTTACTGTCATCGCACCTGCACCTATAGCCATGACGGTCAAGACCTTGCCTATCTCGCTATCTAACCCTAAACTGGCAAGTAGTGGGAAAACAATAGTAGAAGTGACTACCAAAGCTGTAGTAGATGAACCTTGAGCTGTTTTCAAAGCGGCCGCTATGATATATGGAACCAAAATACCCAAACTCAATGTTTGTAATACATCGCCTAGATATCCACCGATACCACTAGCTTTTAGCACAGTTCCTAGTGCGCCACCGGCACCAGTGATTATCAAAATCTCTCCAGAGTTTTTGATACCTTCTCCAACCCAGCCAGAAAGTGTCTCTTCGTCAAATTTAGGCAAAAGCATACCAGCAAAAAGAACACCAACAAAAAGTGCATTTGTAGGATTTCCAAAAAATACAAACATTTTGTATAAAAATGTCTCACTACCATCTGCAAATCCTAGCTTGACTATACTTGCTACTGCCATCAATGTGATAGGCACAAATATAGGAGCAAATGCTTTAAAGGCACTTGGAAGCTCACCATATTTTTCTATAACTTCACTGTCTTTTGATAGGTCTACAAGTGTATCTTCACCACTAGTATATACCTTGCCAGATCTTATCGCCCACAAATAACCAGCTAACATAGTGATTATAGAGATACCAAGACCGAAAAGTATGACAAGCCCTAGATTGTCTACCATCAAGTTTCCAGCTGCCGCGATAGGTCCTGGTGTTGGCGGAACCAAAGTATGTGTAGCAAAAAGTCCAGTAGCGAGAGCTACACTCATAGCGACTCCTGATACTTTGAGTTGCTTGACCATAGATCTCTTTAGAGCATTTAGTATTACAAATCCACTATCACAAAACACAGGTATAGATACGATATAGCCTATAAAAGACATCGCTAAAACTGGTCGTTTTTTGCCTACTAGTTTCAAAACTACATTTGCCATCTTTATGGCTGCTCCACTTTTTTCGAGTATGACACCTATGATCGTTCCTAAAACGATAACGATACCAATATAAGCAAGAATGCCACCAAAACCTTTGGTAATAGTCTTCGCAATATCTGCTTGACCCATACCTACACTCATCGCAATCCCGTATGCTGCTATCAGCAATGCAAGAAATGGATGCAACTTCCACTTGCTTGTCGCAAGTACAATAAACCCTATAGCTACCAATAAAATAACCACTAACATATTATCTCCTTTTTTATAATACAGAAAGTATAGTATAAAAAAATAAAACTAACTCAAAAAATACTAAATATATGTTAATTTACACTATTTTTCATGACATGTTCATCTACAACCCATACAGCAAATGGTATAGCCGATGTAAAAGCAGGGCTAACTGCATTTAAAACATGCACAGAATTTTCATCGCTTTGCACCACAAAGTCTTGCACCAGCTCTAGTGTCTTGGTATCTAAAAGTTGGGCTCTTATACCCGGAGTGCTCCATGTTTTGAACTCTTTTTGGTTTAAGTTGTTTGTAAGCCCACTTGCTAAGCCTTTGAGATATTTTGAGCTGTATTTTTTGACCTCGTTATATGCTAAACTTCTAAACCCAAATGCATCGTATATAAACAGTTTTGCCTCATAATATATGATTTGCAAAAACTCACTCAAAGAAAAGTTTGCTACACCTTTGTAGTTTTCTCTCCAAAAAGCAGGTATAGCAGTAGGTCCTATCTTTGCTTGTCCATCGACCGTCAATGTGTAATGAACCCCCAAAAAAGGATTGTTTAGATTTGGCACTGGGTATATGTTGGTTTGTATATCCGCTTGGTTCTTTTCGTCCTTTAGGTATATACCTTTAAACGGTATTATCACAAAATCTTTGCACATATCAAAATCACGAGCAATCGTGTCGGCATATAACCCTGCACAGTTTATGATCTTTTTTGCTTGGAAGTTTTGTCTGGTTGTTTGTATAGTATGGTCGTCTAGTTTTCTGATATAAACACAATCGCACACGACTTCGACTCCTAGCTCTATGATATATTTTTTAAACTCAAGTGTAACTTCTTTTGGGTTGATTGTAGCAGTAGTTGGCGACCAAAGTGCTTTTTTGTATGTTTTTATATTTGGGTATCTTGCTTGTAGTTGTTTCTCGTGCCACCATACAAGCTCTACACCGTTTGTATCCGCTCTTTTTTTTAACTCATATAATGTTTTGTATTCTTCTTTATTTTGTGCTACTACTACTTTGCCACACTCGTTTATCTTGAGATTTCTCTGGACACAAAACTCTTTCATAGCTTTGTTGCCATCTTTTGTAAACTTTGCTTTGAGAGAGTTTGCGGTATAATAAAACCCAGCATGAAGCACTCCTGAGTTTCTACCACTACTATGATATGCTACATCTGGCTCTTTTTCTATGAGCAGTATCTTTGAGCTTTTTTCTCTTGTTTTTAACTCTTTGGCTATGTTTAGACCAATTATGCCGCCACCTATGACTATATAATCATACATCTTGTATCGCTTTTCTTGCTGATATTTTATGAAAATATATCACTACAGCAAAGATAATAAGCCCAGCTATATGGCTGTTTTGTATAGTTGGTAAGTAGCTTTGCATGTCATAAAGTTTGTCTTGTGTCAAAAGCAACACAGCCGCGACTGCAAACAATACTCTCTCAAGCAGCACCATCTTTTTGTCCCAATAACCCTCCATGACCATAGAAAAAGCAGCGATACCAAACAGGGCAAAACCAAACACTTCGAGCTTGTCAAACCACGAGCCAGTGACCAGTGGTGTAAAAGCAAACAACAGCGGTATGATATACATACCCTTGCCTACTTTCCACGACACAAAACCTGTCCTCATAGGCGGAGTTTTCGCTATAGCTGCCGCAGCAAAAGCAGCGAGACACACAGGCGGAGTGAGGTTTGAGTCTTGGGACAGCCAAAATATGATAAGATGTGCCGATAGCAAATACATAGCGACTTCAGGCAATTGTATGCCAGCATTGACCAGTGCCGCCATCTCTGGGCTTAACATAAGTCCCACAAGAGCAGGAGCAGACAACACCGACAACACGACATACGAAGCGGTAACAGGTAGCCCCATACCAAGCACCAGTGAGGCTATGGCTATCAAGACTATGGCGATAAGCAACGAGTTGCCAGACCACTCCATGATGAGCTGTGAAAATGTGATACCTATACCAGATATATTGATGACACCTACGATGATACCTACTGATATAAGCAACACACCAGTTGTTACCATATTTTGACTACCTAGTGCTAGTGCTTCTAAGATCTCTTTGAGTCCCATCCTTTTGGTTTTGGTCAAATACGATGCAAACACTATACTAACTATAGCGATACCAGCACTGTATGTAGGGCTAAACCCATATATCAACAGACCCACCAAAGTTCCTAGTGGTATGATAAAGTGAAAGCCTTCTCTCAAAAGTGGCAAGATTTTTATATCTGTTTGGTCACCTTTGATGTCGTGTTCTTTGGCATGGATATTGATATAAAAAGCTATAGATACAAAATACAAAATAGCAGGTAGCACAGATACTGTGATGATGGTCAAAAAAGGTATGTGTGTCATCTGTGCCATGATAAAAGCACCTGCTCCCATGATAGGCGGCATGATCTGTCCTCCAGTGCTAGATGCCGCTTCAACTGCGGCGGCAAATGTGGGCTTGAAGCCTGCTTTTTTCATCATAGGAATAGTGATAGAGCCTGTTGATACTGTGTTTGCTACCGCACTGCCCGAGATAGTCCCCATAAGAGCCGATGCAAATACAGCGACATGTCCAGTGCCTCCGGTATATTTGCCAGCTACTGCTGAGGATACATCTACTATAAAGTCCCCTGCACCGCTTTTGAGCAAAAATGCAGCAAACAATATAAACATAAAAACATAAGTAGAGGATATAGTAGCAATAGGACCAAACAGCCCCTCACTTGTATAAAACATTCTATACAAAAATCGTTCATAATGCATGCCGCCAAATGCAAAAATACCATCAATATGTTGTCCCAAAAACAGCAAGTATGCTATACAAAACAGTATCATACCAGGTATTATGTAGCCTGTGGATTTTTTGACCAATATTATAGCTAGCACTATAGTCATAGATGCCACGATAAGATCGCTTGGTCTCATTTGTGAGTTGGCAACTGCATATAAACTTTCTTCAAACAACATCATATATATAAAAGTGCCAAACGAAGCAAAAGCAAACAATATATTCAACACATGTAGTTCGTCATCGTTTTTGTTTGTCTCGTAGGTCAAAAATCCCAAAGATGCTAGTAGTGCAAAGTGTGCACTGTTGAACCATAAGTCGCTTATGCCACCCCATATATTGACACCGAAGTGAAATAGAGATATAAGTATAGCATAAGCAAACAGTATATGCTTTAGATTGTTTATTTTTATCATTTTTTGCCTTTGTTGTTGAAATATAAATTTTGTTAAACTATTTTCAAAACTTCAGCTGTGGAGCTTTGAGATTAGTTTGTGTGCCTGAAATATTATTTATCTGTCCCCAAGAAAAATCTTGAGGACAAAAACAAATCCAAAATAAAGTAAAATTATTTTAAATTCGCAGGTATTTTGATACCTTGTTCTTCATAATACTTGATAGCTCCCGGATGCAAAGGCATAGGAAGTCCTACTATCGCTTTTTTCAAAGACATAGCTAGGGTGGCTTTGTGAACTGTATTTAAAAACGGTAAGTTTTCATATATAGACTTGGTCAAAAGATACACTGTTTTCACTGGTGTGTCTTTGGTCACTACTAGCAAGTTTGGTTGTGCTATTGTCTTGATAGCTTTCTTTTGACCCGGATATGTCCCTGCTTTGATAACGTATGGCGACCACACTGGGTAGTTGTCATTGATAGCTTTCAAGTTTTTTGCATCAAATTCCAAGACCTTGATATTTTTCGCTCCCATAGAAGCGAAAACATTTGTCACAGCAGATGTAGGAGGTCCTGAGGGTGTATTCATACCTTGAACCTTGCCATCTTGTAGTGCTGTCGAGCTTGGAGTATATCCTAAATACTGGATATTCATTTTTTTAAAATCAATCTTGAGCGAACTTAAAATAGTTTCTGCCGATACTCGAGAGCCTGAACTTCTACCACCTATAGAAAATCTTTCTCCGTAAAGATTTTTGAGATCCATAATGTTGCCAGTTTTTGCATATTTGCTTTTGATTGTAAATTGCTCTACATTTTGCCACAACATAGAAATTGACCTTAGGTTTTCTTTTTTTGACCTTTGTATTTTGCTTTGCCTTGCCAAGCCATAGAACCAAATAGTCCTTGTAATATGGCGAAGTTTACTTCACCTTTTTCTAGCATATCTACATTTTCACCACTTCCTGCACTTGTGATTGCCGAAAATGTCAACTTTTCTGTCTTTGCTAGTTTCAGCGAAGCTATTGTCGCGATTCCTACTCCTACAGGATAGTATGTCCCACCTGTGCTAGCTGTCGCTATGACATACTTTTTTTCTACTTGTTTTGCATTTGCTCCAGTGAGACACACAGCCCCTATTACAAACCCAGCAACCAACTTTCTAATAAACTCTTTTTTCATCTTTTCTCCTTTTATCTTTCGATAGTACAATTATAACAAAATAATATCAAACAATCCAATAAAACCCATCTTTTATCAAAAATTGATACAGCTCTTGACAATAACTACAAATCTCGATCTACTTAAAATAATATTTATA
>JAOZTH010000083.1 GCA_029939245.1 Arcobacteraceae bacterium | reverse complement strand
TAGCCTCTAGTAGTGGGACAGCCAAAAACTTATATATCAAAGTGAAGTAGGCTGTGTGGTAGAGGAACTGATATTTTGTGATATTGAGATATCTACAATAACAAAAAAACCATATGGGTTTGGATTTGTTTATGGTGACCAAGAGAAGCTGTTTGTTTTTGATGACCAATCTATATCATACGATCATGTTTTAGATGAAGCTACAAAATTTATAAAAACTTGTGAATCAAAAATTATAGTAGGACACAATTTTATAGATTTTGATAAAGAACATACAAAAAATACCATTTTTGGCGAAGCTATCAAAGAGCATACTATCATAGATACACTTTGGTTGTCATTGTTGTTTTTAAATCACAAGACTTCTCACAAACTACCAAAAAATTATAAAACAGAATGCGAAATGGACAATAATCCAGTGGAGGATTCTAAAAATACAAAAAAATTATTTATAGAGTTGTCAGAAAAATTTGATTCTATAGACAAGACTCTCAAAACTACATTTTACTCACTGCTAAAAGAGCATAGATATTTCGAAGGGTTTTTCAAATATTTAAACCAAAATTTAAAAGAACTAAAAGATGAAAAATTGGTCTTGGGCATAATAAAAACTCTCAAAGATTTTAAGATAGATAAAAAATATTTAGCCAAAACTATACAGCGACACCCACTAGAACTTGCCAATATCATATCACTTTTGACTCCACATACAGATATAAAAGCACATCCGCCATATATATTGAACAACTGCCCAGAAATTTTAAATATACAAAAGAAAATGTATGAACAAAAAGGAACACTGGAAAACCATGCTGAAACTATTTTTGGGTTTAAAGAGTTCAATAAATTTGAAAGGCCTTATGACAATATTCTCGACAGTTCTCTAATATCGCAAGAAAATATAATACAAGCTTCTATAAATGATGAATCATTTTTATGTGTCTTGCCAACTGGAGGTGGCAAAACTTTTTGCTTTTGGTTGCCTGCTATCATAAAGGCATCATTATACAAAACTCTCACTGTGGTGATATCTCCACTTCAAGCACTTATAAAAGACCACATACAAAATTTTGAAGAACAAGTAGCCAACTACAAAGCAGTGGCTATAAGTGGGTTTATGAATCCATCACAAAGAGCAGAAGCGATAGATGACACGATAAATGGCAAGGCAGATATATTGTATATAGCTCCAGAGTCGCTTCGTTCGGATGCTATATTTAATATGCTTAAAAATAGAGCCGTAGAAAGATTTGTGATAGACGAAGCACACTGCTTGTCTACATGGGGCAATGATTTTCGTCAAGATTACTTTTATATTTGTGACTATATCAAGGAGCTACAAGACAAAAAACCTGGCAAAGCAAATATACCTGTGTCATGCTTTACAGCAACTGCAAAACCTAGTGTGATACAAGATATCAAAGATTATTTTGAAAGTGGCTTAAAACTCAAGTTAGAAGAGTATTTAGCCTCGCCAGATAGAAAAAACTTGACATACAGCTCTATAGAGTCAAACAAAGAAGAAAAATACGAAAAACTAAAGGAAATAATAAATACAGAAAAAGGCTCCGCTCTAATATATATACCTACATCCACAAAAGACTGCGATGAGATAGCACAAAAATTGAAAAAAGACACCAAAAAAACTGTCAAATCTTTTCATTCAAAAATAGAATCAGAAGAAAAGATGAAAATACTCAAAGATTATATAGACGACAAGATAGATATAATAGTCGCCACCACTGCCTTTGGTATGGGAGTTGATAAGCCAAATATCGAAAATGTAATTCACTATGAAATGTCAGACTCTCTTGAAAGTTATGCCCAAGAAGCAGGAAGAGGTGCACGAGGCAAAGACAAAAAAGCAAACTGCCCTATACTTTTCGATGAATCCGACATGGACAAGCACTTTGATATGCTAAAACGTTCTAAATTGACAATCAAAGAAATAGACTCTGTGTGGAGAGTGCTAAAAAATTATAAAACAGATACAATTATAAAAACCGCTTTTGAGATTGCTCGTGATGCACGATGGGATATAGACACCAAGAGTTCTATATATACCACCAAAATAAAAACAGCTCTACTAGAGCTCGAAAGAGCTGGATTTATAAAAAGAAAAAGAAATAAAATCAAATTTTATGCGAACTCACTTGACTCAAAAGCCACTATTAAATTGAAACGATACTTTACAGAACAAGATATAAAAATAGATGAAAAAGAGAGACTAAATCTCGTGTTAAATACTATCATAGAGCATGGCTTGGACAAATCAACACTGACAGATGAGCTGTCGCATGTTTTAGGTTATGACAAAAGCACCATATCAAATGATATTGAAAAACTTAAAACCATAGGTATATTGGGCGATGAAAAAGACCTGTCTCTAAAATATAGTTTGTCATCATTGGAAGCATTTACAAAATATAAAGAACACGAAACTGCTATATTTGAGCATATTAAAGACAAAAAACAAGTATGTATAAGAGAGCTAATCACAAAGATAAACACTGACGATGATAATACCATCCCAAATACACAGATAAAAATGTTGATAAAAAGTTGGATAGGCAAAGATAATTTTTCATTTTACAGGAAAAATAGAGTTCGAGACATATGGTCGATCGATTTTAAAGATAAAACAAAAACAAAAACAAAAAACAATATAACAACAAAACACGACATAGCGATAGGTATAGTGGATTATTTAAAATTAAAATCATGCAAAGTAGCAAAAGAAAAACAAAAGATAGAGTTTTCTCTCATAGAACTACAAGACAAACTTGAGCCACAACACACTCTCAAAGAGATAGACAGCACACTTCTTTATCTACACAACCTTGAAGCGATAGAGCTTTTGAGCGGTAGATTCATAAGCTATATGCCTATGACTATACACAAAATAGAAGGTAAAAGCAACCAAAGATATACAAATGAAGAATATAAAAAACGACTAGGTCCATACTACGAAACAAAGATACACTCCATACACATAGCGGGAGAATTTGCAAAAAGATTGATAGGAAAAAGCTTGAAAAATATAAATTTCTTAAAAGATTATTTTAGTTTAGGATATGAAAAGTTTATCAAAAAATACAAACTACTCAAAAACGATATTTCCATGCCAATAACACAAAAAAGATTTGATGAGATTTACAAAGTGATGTCCCACGATCAACAAAAGATAATAGACGACAATACAACAAAAGCTATGATGATAATAGCAGGTCCAGGTAGTGGCAAAACAAAAGTGTTAGTACACAAGATAGCCTCTATATTATTTATAGAACAAACAAAGCCAGAGGCATTTTTGATGCTGACATTTTCAAGAACAGCAAAACTAGAGTTCAAAAGCAAACTAAACAAACTCATAGGTTCTAACTCTCATGATATAGAGATACAAACATTTCATGCATATGCCTTGAAACTTTTGTCAAAAAATTATGAGGAAAAAGAAAATGATAGTATCATAAAAGAAGCAACCAAACAAATCATAGAAAAAAAGATACTAGTCCCATTTATATCTATATTGGTTTTAGATGAGTATCAAGATATCAACGAAGATAGTTTTGAATTTATAAAAGCTTTGTATGAAGCAAATAACAAAGATATGAAAGTTATAGCAGTAGGAGACGATGACCAATGCATATATGACTTCACAGGTGCCAATGTCGAGTATTTTGATAAATTTAAAGAATATTTCCTTGATACAAAAAAGCCAAACTCTTATAAAAAATACGAACTTTCCATAAACTACAGAAGTTGCAAAGAGATAGTCAACTATACAAACGATTTTAGAGAAAATATTAAGAACAAAAAGAAAAACGAAGCATTAACATCAGGTTCAAAACATAAAGGAAATGTGCAGATAAGAAACTATCCAAATGCCACTACTTTATCTGTTCCTGTCGTAGAGTTAGCTAAAAAACATTGTGAATTAAATTCAAATGAAAAATTGGTTATACTAACATACACAAACAAATCAGTCATGCAAATATATTCACTACTAATACAACACAACATAAATGCCAAATTTATCATAGATAGAGATAAATTTCAAACAAAAAATATCATAGAGTTGTTCATATTTGATGATATGCTAAAAAACTACCTCAAAGATGATGACAAAAACTACAAAATAGAGCATTTTGAAAAAACTCTCGAAAAAACAAAAAAGAAATTTGAAAATTCAACAAACATAAAACTTTTAGAAAAAATTGTCAAGAAGTTTATGAATGAAAATGATGAGTTGCTTGTGAGTGACTGGTTGTCGTATGTAGATGAGATAAAGCTTGAGGATTTTGAGTACAACGACTCAAGTGTCGCAGTATCTACAATCCACAGATCAAAAGGTATGGAATTTGACAATGTATTTTTGATAGCCGATAAATTAAATAAGGACGATACAAAAAATGGCGACAATATGTGGAGAGTCTATTATGTAGGAATGACCAGAGCGATAAAAACACTGACGATATTCCATACAAACAAGACAAGAAATAGAGAACCTTACGCACAATATCATACTGATGAGACAAAATATATTGAAGATAATAAAATTTTCACCTATATTATGGGATTAAGGGATATAGTTTTGAATAACGATTACTGTGAAATAGATAACTATTATGCTGGGCAGAAAGTTAAGATAGAGCAATCTATACACCCACACTATAATTCTATATATTACGCTATTGTGCTTGAATGTGGCACTATAATTGGTGCTTTATCAAGCCAATCTCATGGAATATTAAACAAACAAAAAGATGCTGGCTTTGAATTCAATAAAGCATCTATAGAACATGTTGTGATAAGATACCATGAAAAATCCTCAAAATATATAAAATACCCGTTGTGCAAAATTGTTATGAACAAAGCCTGAAATATTTTTGTCATTGAGATATTTTAGAAATATTGTTTCTATGACCTCTTTTTTTGGTCTCTCTTCTGTCAAAATCCATAAGTTCATATTTTTCCTTTTTTAATCAAACAAGCTAGACTGATAGCTAGCCTTGTTGGTGGGAGTATAGTTTGTGACAAGCACTTCTTCACTGGCATCTTTGTCTCTTATTTTTGTCTGATAGTTTGAGTTCGAATAGTTTTTGTTTATATGATTTATTTTATATTTTCGTTTTTTTAGCCAGTTGTCCAATAGTATATTTTTTTTATCTTTGTGTTGTATCACGTTTGATAGTGCAAATTTTATATTTCTGCTATCTAAGATATCCAAAATATTTAGCAACTCTATTTCCTCTTTTTCTGTCCAGCCATTGAAGCCTCTTTTGCCATCATTGTATGAGCCAGTTGTTATCAGATACGGAGGATCACAATACACAAAATCATCTTTTGTCAATCGTGAGAAATCAAAACTTTCGAAACTATTGTTTAGAAATTCATTTTCATCTTTTTGTAGCTTATGGATAAATTTTAAAAGGTTGTTTTTCATAGTATTGTTGAAACTGCTTCTGTTTTTGCCAAATGGATTGTTGAACTCGTGACTGTTGTTAAATCTGATCTGATGATTGAAAGAATATGCTATCAACACAAACAGATCAAGAGTGATTTTTGTTTGATTATAATGCTTTCGAAAATTTTTGTATCCTTGTTCATTTGTTTGAGATAGTTGAAACTCGTCTATCCTGTTTTCAATATGTTTGATAGTTGTTTCTATATTGTAGTTTTTGAAAGTCCGAAATAGTTCTATCAAATATGTCAAGTTGTCGTTAAATATAGTTTTGTCAGCTTGGATATTTATCCCTACATTGCAACCCCCTGCAAATAAATCTACAAAAGTATCTATTTTGTTTGGAAATAGTGGTGCTATTTGATTGATCAGTTTGTGTTTTCCTCCAATATAGTTTAAGGGTGACTTTATAATTTTTGTCTGCATAATGTTTGTGCTGTTTCCTTTTGTGTTTCGTTTTGTATCCAATATTATATCATAGTTTCTTTAAATTTTGCACAGCTACAAGTTAAAAGTCCGCAATATCGCTAAATATTATCTTTTTTTAGAAACAATAGCTTGATACCAATACTACAAACCACAAGATCTAGCGATACATTATAAGACACGGTGCTGACAAAAGCATTTTGTATAGTTATGATAGACAAAACAGATATAAAGCCAAATGCTTTTGGTCTTCTTTGTGCTATATCTTTCACGACATGCTCATCTATCACCCACACAGCAAATGGTATAGCCGATGTGAAAGCCAGACTTTGATCCACGATTTTATGGATACAAAAAGTTATCCGACCTAGTCAAAGCCAAGAAAAAAGTATTTGAGACCAAAGAGATAGCCTCTAGTAGCGGGACAGCCAAAAACTTATATATCAAAGTGAAGTAGGCTGTACCTATTTGTCATATGTTGTGTTGGTCAATACATACAACTGTTCTTTTATAAATTTTTTATATTTTGATCTTCCGTTGTTGTTGCTTTTGTATCTTGGATAATC
>JAOZTH010000082.1 GCA_029939245.1 Arcobacteraceae bacterium | reverse complement strand
AAAAAGTGAACCAAAAAGTGAACCAAAAAGTGAACCAAAAAGTGAACCAAAAAGTAGCCTAAAAATAATAGCTATGATAAAAAAGAACAACCTTATAACCATCAAAGAGTTATCAGAAAAAACCAAGCTAAGCATATCTGGTATCAAAAGAATTTTAAAAATTTTAAAAGACGGAAATAGACTAAAAAGAGTAGGCAGTGCTAGAAAAGGTTATTGGAAAGTGGTAGAAACAACTTGACAAAATTATAAAATTTACTTAAGGGCATCTCTAAAATTCTGCTAGTTTTATAAGCTATCATCTATCTGTTTGCTAGAATAATAAAGTGCCACCAAAAGCAAAGCTATGGTGAATATATACAAAAATGTATAACTAGTGAAGTTTAGCACAACTCCACCCACTATAGAAAAAAACATCCCAAGCGACATGATATTTGTCTTGAGAGCCGTATATATGGGTCGTTTCTCTTCAGGAGCTATGAGTAGTATCATATTGCCAGAGCTTATACGATTGCCGTCCATACTAGCACCTATGATGAAAAATATCACAAAATACCACCACAACGACATAGCAAACAGGCTCAAAACTATGGCAAATATAGACATAGATATAGTGATATTTGATATAAGTTTGTTTTGTCCTTTGCTGCTTAGTTTCGCCCAAAGTATGTTGCTAAACATGGCACCAGTCATCTGTGCTGTGATAAGTAGTCCAATAGTAGCACCATCTAGCTCAAAACGACTACTGGCATCTATGATGACAAACGGCAAAGCAAAAAGATATGAAAATGCCAGAGTATAAGTAGCTATATGTATCTTGAGTTGATCGTCATCTGCTAACATCTTGGCACTGTTTTTCAAAAACAGCCGAAAGCTCCGCTCTTTTGTCCGTAAATTTGTCTTGATAGGTTCATCTACCGTGGCTATGGCTATATATCCACATGCCATGACAAAAGAGGATGCCACAAAAAGCACCCCAAAACTAAAAGGAGCCTCATAAGTTTGTAGTATATATCCAGCTACTAGTCCGCTACCAAGTGCTCCTAGTCCTGAAAAAAATTGTCTCACAGACATAGTCTTGCCACGAAACTTGTGGCTAAATAGTTTGGCTAATATCTCACGAAAATATATCGCACCAAACCCAGCAGAAAACGAAAATATAAAAAGCCCTGCACCAATACACCACAAAGTCAAGTTGTGGTCAGTATCGCCTATATAAAGTATAGCCACACCTATAAAAAACCACGACAAAAATCTCACCAGTAAAACTCGGCGAAAATACCGCAACATCTTCGGGTATGTTTGTGCATGAAACGCAGCATACATCTGGATGATGATAGCCCCACCTCGCAAAAGCGATGAAAACAGCCCTATAAGTATAGGACCACCACCAAAAAAATTGACGATAAGTGGCAGTATAGTATGTGGCTCGGCTATTGTCGTGCCGATTGAGAGGAAAAACCCATGAGCTATATTTTTGTAGTGGTCGCTTTTTTTATCGGCAGGAGTTAGCAAAACATATCCAAAGCACTTAGCACTACATCGTTTTGCTCTTTTGTGCCTATGGTTATACGGATAGCATTTAGTCCGTAGCTAGTCATATCTCGGACTATTATGCCTTTTTTTAGGAGTTTTTCGCATAACTCTTTTGAGCTGGTATCCATATATATAAATACAAAGTTGGTATAGCTAGTGATATATCGCAGTCCCTTTTTGGTGGCAAACTGCTCATATCTAGTCATCTGTGAGAAGTTTTTTGCTATTGCTTCGCTGATAAATTGTTGGTCTGCTATAGCTTCTATAGCACCTTTGAGCGACAAGGTCGTGATATTAAATGGTGGGCGAAGTTTATGCAAAGTCGCTATCGTGTCACTGTTTGATATACCATAGCCTACTCTCAAACCGCCTAGTCCATAGGCTTTTGAAAATGTGCCAAGATAAATAGTGTTTGAATATCTTGTCGTGATATGCTTTGGATCTATCGCTTTTGCTGGGTCTTTGTATCTCGCATACTCTTGATATGCTCCATCTATGACTACAAGTGTGTTTTTATCCACACTATCCAAAAATGTATACACATCGTCTCTGTCTAGACACTCACCTAGAGGATTGTTTGGCAGACACAAAAACACCACATCTATCTTTTGTCTCTTTGTAATATCGGCAAACTCTTTTAGGTTGTGTTGATGGCTAGCAGTTTTGAGGATGACGGCACCTGCAAGTCGCCCATATATCTCATACATGGCAAATGTAGTTTTCGCCATGAGTATGTGGCTGTTTTTATCGCAAATACTATTTACTACAAACTCTATGATCTGGTCGCTTCCAGCCCCTATGATGATATGCTCACTTTGCATATCAAAGTGTGAGGCTATGGCACTTTTGAGCTCATAAGCACTATCATCTGGATAGATAGAAACTTTGTCTATGGTGTCGGTCAAGCTTTTTAACACCGCGGGGCTTGTGCCGTATGGATTTTCATTTGATGCTAGTTTGATGATATTGTCCGGCTTTATGCCGTATTGTCGCACTAGTAGCTCTACAGGTTTGCCTGCTTCATATGTCTGTATATCGTCCAGTGTCGGTTTAAATCGCATTATTCATTCATAGAGCGAAAAAACTCTTCGTTTGTTTCTGTCTTTCTCATCTTTTGATACAAAAATTTCAGCGACTCTACTTCGTCCATCTTTGCCACTGCATTTCTCATTATCCATATCTTTTGTAGCTTTTCAGGAGCTAGTAGCAGCTCCTCTTTTCTCGTGCCACTTTTGGTGATATTGACCGCCGGGTATACTCGCAAGTTTGATGCTGTTCTGCTTAGGACTACTTCGCTGTTTCCTGTGCCTTTGAACTCCTCAAATATCACTTCGTCCATCTTTGAGCCAGTTTCTACCAATGCCGTAGCTATGATAGTCAAGCTTCCGCCGTGTTCTATGTTTCGTGCCGCTCCAAAAAACCGCTTGGGCTTATGTAGGGCATTTGCATCTACACCACCACTTAGCACTTTGCCAGAGGATGGCGTGACTGTATTGTAGGCCCGTGCAAGTCTAGTGATAGAGTCTAGCAGTATGACGACATCTTTTCCCATCTCTACTTTTCGTTTGGCTTTTTCTAGCACCATATTTGCTACTCTTGTGTGGTTTTGAGCTGGCAGGTCAAAGGTAGAGTTAAACACCTCGCCTTTGACTGACCGTTGCATATCGGTTACCTCTTCTGGTCGTTCGTCTATTAGCAAGACGATAAGCTCCACATCTTCGTGATTTGCCGTGATACCGTGTGCTAGCTCTTTCATCAGCTCCGTCTTGCCTGTCTTTGGAGATGCTACTATGAGACCTCTTTGACCTTTGCCCATGGGAGCAAATATATCCAAAACCCGTCCAGTCAAGCGGTCTTGTCTGTATTCAAATTTAAACGGATCTAGAGAATAAAGTGGAGTTAAGTTCTCAAAAAGTGGTCTCTTGTTTGATTGGTTTGGTGGTAGATAATTTATCGCTTCTATCTTTAGTAGGGCATTGAACTTCTCTTTGTCGTTGCTAGGAGCTCGCACTTGTCCGCTGACTATATCGCCAGTCCGTAGGGCAAATCGTTTGATCTGTGTGACACTTACATAGGAGTCGTTGGAGCTGTCTTGGAAGTTGCCATCAAGTGTCCGCAAAAATCCAAAGCCTCCTTGGAGTATCTCTAGTATCCCTGTGAAAAGTATGAAGCCACCCTCACTTGTCTGGGACTTGAGTATCTCAAATATCAAGTCCTGACGTTTAAGTTCTTGGGGATTTTCTATCTCTTTTTCGTTGCCTATCTTTATAAGCTCATCTATATCAAATGCTCTCAATTGTTCTATACTTAGTCCAGATACTGGGGTATGTTTTCGTTTGTTATTGCCTGTTTTGTCTGCCATATTTTTCCTTTGATGGACGATACAAAAATGCATCGTGTTTTAAAAAGTTTGCTATTTTATCAAGTTTAGCTTAATATACCGCTGTGTTTTAGGTTTTTGCCTCTTTTTTCTATCCACAATCGTCTGCCATCTCGTATATCGTATTTCCATATAGGAGCAGATGCTTTGAAATCCTCTACAAAATCCTCTATAAGTTTCAGGGCAACTTTCCGCTGTGGGCTACAAACGCCAGCTAAAAAACTGCTCTCGTGAAGTGGCACATCGCCCAAACTATGTGCCATAAGTATCACGGCATCTTGGTTGCCAGCTTTTGCTTGCCACATATCAAACCAGCTTTTAAGTATAGGCTCATATATATCAAAGCTCAAGCCCTCTATATCAAACTCGTCTCGCACCACTCCTACAAATGTGATGATAGCACCATAGTTTTGTCGTTTGAACTCGTCAAACCAACTGTTTGTGATACTCTTGACATCCAATGCCCCGTCTCGTATTTGCAAGTAGTCCATACTAGCCACCACACACAGGGGGCAACAAACAGACCACATCGCCACTTTTTAGCGGTGTATCTATGTAGTTTGTTATCTTGTCGTTGATAGCTATGCTGGAGTTTTCTAGCCATTTACTTATATCTTTGTCTTGTTTTAATATATCTTTGAGCTCTCTTAGACTACCGATATCCAACATCATAGGAGGTTTGCCGATGGGTCCTAGAAATTCTACTTTTATCATCTAGAAACTTTGTTTGGGTTTGGGTTTTGTTTTTCTATCTTCTTTTTCAACACTTCAAAACTTTTGTCATATGCAAAACAGCTTCTAGTGTTGCATCCTAAATAGTCTGTGCTTTTGTCTATGTGTTTATAGACAAACGGATATTTGACTTTAGTTATATCTATTTTACTCAAGTTTTGTTTGGTTGATTTGACTATAACTGGCTCTATATTTTGCCACGATGCTACTGTGAGTGCTTCTGGGTAATATGATGGTGCTTTTATGATCTGTGATTTGAAGTTATCTACAGAACTGTTTGCTATATCCAGAAGTTTCATATCGCTTTTTATGGCACCAAGTAGCAGTATGTTTTGCAAGTTTATACCCAAAGCACTAGCATATCCTCCACCACTGATAGCTGCCTGCACATCGAAACCATCGTTTGACATATACCATATGTTGTTTTTGTAAAACTTCTTGATAGATTTTTTTGTGATAGTTTCAAATAGGTTAAAATATCTTATATCCAAAGTAGCCTGATATGCTTCAAACAAAGCAGATGATACAAAAGCATAATCCTCTAGCAGACCTTTTTGTGTGGGTTTCTTGTGGTTGATAGTCTGATGATACAGTTCGCCGTTTGCATACATGAGCTTCATAAGTTTGTCTAGCGATACCAAAGCTTCTTTTAGATATCGTTTGTCTGTGGTTCTTGCTTGTATCTTGCCTTTGATATACATGGCATTCCATGCTGTGTTTAACTTGTTGTCTATAAATGGATATACTCTTTTGCTTCGTATTTGTCTCAATACATCTTTGACTTTTTCTAGTCCTGCTGGTGCCTCAGTGCTTGTGATATGTGGATTTGATAGGTCGCCATCGAAGTTGCCATCATCTGTGATACCCAGATAACTCAAATTACTTTTGATATTTTTGCTATCTATTTTTGCTTTTTTTAGCATAGCTACCGTATCGCCGTAGTCATACACAAAAAAATAACCCTCGTGGTTTTCTCCAAGGTTGTCTTTGCTATCGGCATTTGATGCACTTTTGTATAGATTTTGTGTCTCAAATCGTCTGTCCATCTCTTTGATAGTTTCCTTGATCGTTTTGCTGTATAGGTTGTTTTTGCCATATGATAGTGCTTTACTATAGACTCCTAGAGCTTCTGCATTTGTGTATAACATCTTTTCAAAGTGTGGTATCTGCCACTTTTCATCTACACTATAACGATAAAATCCACCATCTATCTGGTCATATATACCGCCTCTCGCCATAGCTTGCAAGCTTTGGTCTGCCATATCTTTTGCTTTTTTCTGTCCTGTAATATCAAATAAACTATACAACATAGCTATCTTGTCAAATTGTGGAAACTTTGGTCTAGTTGAAAATCCTTTGTTGGTCTTATCAAAACTTCTTGTGATCTGTCCTATGGCATTTTGCTGCAAACTACTATCAAATTTTTGTTTACTTGTCGTTTGTTTTTGTCGTTTTAGTGACTTTAGCACATCTTGACCTGTTTTTTTTAGTTTATCTCTCGAGAGTTTTGGTATCTCTTGAAGCACAGCAGTAAGCCCAGGCGAGCCATACCCTGCTGTTTTTGGCAAGTATGTGCCAGCATAAAACGGCTCACGGTCTGCTGTCATGATGATAGTCAGCGGCCAGCCACCACCTCGGCGGTTAAATGCTTGATACACTCGCTGATAAAAGTTATCTATATGCGGATACTGCTCTCTATCTACTTTGATACTTATAAAATCTTTGTTTAGAAGCTTTGCTATACCTTTGTCTTCAAATGATTCGTGAGCCATGACATGACACCAATGACAAGTGCTATATCCTATAGATAGAAATATAAGTTTGTTTTGTTTTTTTGCCTGCTCAAATGCTTTGTCGCCCCAAGCATACCAGTGCACTGGGTTATCCTTGTGCTGTAGTAGATACGGCGAAGTTTCACCTGAGAGGTTGTTTGATGCTA
>JAOZTH010000081.1 GCA_029939245.1 Arcobacteraceae bacterium | reverse complement strand
CTAGATAAGTTTATATTGGCATTTACTAGCTAATACAAAAGGCGACCTAAATGCCGGCTAACATGATGTAAGTTAATATTATTATGGTATTCTATCAAAATAGCAAATATGACAAAACATATCAAAACGATACAAGGACAAACAAGATGAATATGACAGATAACAATCCAATCAACAATCTAAAGCACCTCATAATCTCCTCTAGGGAGAGGGTCGTCCTATCTGTAAATACAACTATGGTGCAAACATATTGGAATATCGGCAAGACACTTGTCCAGGACGAACAACGAGGAAATGCCAGAGCAACTTATGGCAAAAAACAACTAGAAGTGATATCACAGGTGCTGACAAAAGAGTTTGGAAAAGGTTTCGATGCCTCAAACTTGCGAAATATGAGACGATTTTTTATAGCATTTCCAATTCGAGAGACAGTGTCTCCTAAATTGAGCTGGAGTCATTATTGTAAGCTGATAAAAATAGAAAACACAACAGCTAGACAATGGTATATAGACGAAGCGATAGACAACAACTGGAGTGCAAGGGCTTTGGATAGACAGATAGGTAAGCTAACACATCAAGATGTGGGGCAGATGGACACATATGTGAGAATATATGATAAGTTTCACAAAACAGACGATGACAATCCTACTGTTGGTTTGATATTGTGTAGCGAACACTCAAAAGCGGTAGCAAAATACTCAGTGCTAAATGACAACGATCAACTCTTTAGCTCAAAATATTTGCCTTTTTTGCCTACTGTAGAGGAGCTTCAAATCGAACTACAAAGAGAACGAGAGTTGTTGGACGATGGGATTACAACATGATGACAAGACCAAAACCATATGCCCTAAAGTGTGAGAAGTATAGAGATAGATATTTAAAAGGAATACAGCAGTGAGTATATTGTTGGAGGCAGTTAAATTTGTAGATGGCAACTTCAAAGACCTAAAAAGAAAATTGATAAATCATCTCATAGGCGAATATGGACATATCAACACTATAAAGATAGACAACACAAACAAAACTATATTTATATCGATCAAGCTTCATGGCGACACGGCAGACACAAACATAGATATAAAAAGATACAAAATAGTCCCCACAGACAAACTGACACGAGCTATAGTCATAGAACAGGTAACATGTGACAAACAGTGGATAGACAAAGCTCTCAACCAGTTTGTAGTAGGCAAGTCGTTTAATATACCTATGCAAGACAAACATGGTATGATAGATCATTTTTTATGACAAAGGTAGGCAAAATATGCAAATAATCATAGGGCTGTTTATGTTGATAGCATTTGTAGTCATCGTAGCTACTTTGGCACTTAAATATCTATTGATATTTGCTTTTTTAGCTGTAGCGATACTGCTACACAACTATCTGCCAGTGGTTTTTGATACGGCAGTGGAGTATTGGTATCTATCACTACTGTTGGTCGTGGTCTATATGCTGTCTCAAAAATATAAAAAAAGCAAAGAGACGCAAAAATAGATTTGGATTTATAAACTTATGATACAATACATAAAAGGACGAACATGACAGCGACAATATCAAGTATGGGCGACGATCAGGGATTTGTATGTGCGAGAAGCATTATGGACAAACTGGGTCTATCTATAGGCGACAAGATGAAAATATTTGTCGAAAATCAAAAGATAATACTAGAGCCTATAGGACACAAAAGAGCAAAATATGACATAAATGACTTAGTCGCTAAGCTTCCCAAAGTAGCCCACAAGGACAATCAAGCACAAAGTTTAGAAGCCTACGACAAGCCTCTTGAGTTTTTTGATGACAAGACGGGACTAGAAGAGTGGTGAGATATATACCGACTCAAGGCGATGTGGTGGCACTGAGCTTTGACCCACAAAGCGGTCACGAGCAAAAAGGACGAAGACCAGCTGTGATCATAAGCAACAAAATACATACAGTAGGTTTTGATATTTTGGATAACTTTATAAACTTATAGGAGATAAGCGATAAATACAAATACAAATTTGACTCACGATGAACAAATACAACAAATAGGCAACGATGCTATGGCAGAAGCACAGAAAAAAAGTCTAGCAAATGGCATACCAAATGTTTACAGCAAAAACGGCGTGCTCTATTTTCAGCTACCAGATGGGACTATAACTATGGACGACCCTTTTAAAAAGGCGAACTCAAAGAGCGACTAGACAAGCTCACAAGTGGCTACAAATAAACAATATTTGGCAAAAAATAGATATTTTTGCCAAAAATACAAAAAGTCTGAGTAGATTTAATCTTTTTGTGTTATAATTGCAAACTTTTAAAAGGAGAGATTATGGCAGTGAAAATTACTGATATATGTATCAATTGTGATGCATGTTTAGATGAGTGTCCTACTGAGTCAATAGTAGACAACGATGAAAACCCCACAGGTGACGATACATACTATGTAGATGCTTCTACTTGTAGTGAGTGTATAGGCGACCACGATGAGCCGGCATGTGCTGAAGCTTGTCCTACGGAGGGCTGTATAGTGTGGGATAGTCCCAAAACCGAAGGTGCTAAAAACGGCGAAGCGGTAGCTGAAGATTGATCAAATTTGGAGATTTTACCGTCTCCAAATTTTATTTTTATCTTTTTTAGATAAAATACAACAATATCACCTCTAAAGACTCCTATGCTTATATTTTTGGCAGAGAACATATCGCTTCGGCAATATTTACTCTAGTATAAGTTATAGGGGTTTTTAGAGGTAATATAAACAACAAAAGGACAAAAATGGAAAGAACACTATCTATCATCAAACCAGATGCGGTGGCAAAAAATGTAGTAGGGCAGATACTTGGGCGATTTGAAAAAGCGGGGCTAACTATAGCGGCGACAAAGAAGCTAAGACTCAGCAAACTAGATGCGAAGAAGTTTTATGAAGTGCATGAGGAGAGACCTTTTTTCAAAGATTTGGTTGACTTCATGGTCAGTGGTCCTGTAGTAGCTACAGTGCTAGAGGGTGAAAATGCAGTAGCTCTAAACAGAGAACTTATGGGAGAAACCAACCCAAAAGAAGCAAAACCTGGCACCATACGAGCGGATTTTGCCGAAAGTATAGATGCAAATGCGGTGCACGGAAGCGACAGTGCGGAAAATGCAAAAGCAGAGATAGCATTTTTCTTTGCTAGCAAAGATATATTTTAATATATGACGATAGAGTTTCACAAAGTTTTGTTTGCTCCAAAAGAGATAACACACGAGACAAAGGGAGTGAAACTAGAGGCAAGTTTGGTCAAAAACTCCAAACATATCATCAAGCTAGATGGCAAACTAACTGGCACCGCCCAAAGAGTTTGCGACAGATGTGGCGATGATATGGATATAGTTTTTGATGAAACTCTCAAGCTATTTTTGCACGATGGTATCTATACTCAAAAAAACAATGACATAGATACTATAGAAGTGCTAGATGGCAAGATTGATTTTGACAAACTTATAGACGACGAGATAATCACCGCACAAAGCGACTTTGCTGTGTGCGGTGATTGTCTAAACAAAACAAAAGGATAAACGATGGCAGTACCAAAGAGACGAACCTCAAAAACGAGAGCAGCAAAACGAAGAACACATTATACGATAACTTTAAAAAGACCTATCAAAGACAAAGACGGCACATGGAAGATGCCTCACCACATAAACCCAAACACAGGTGAATACAAAAGCGAAGAGTAGTCCGTGACGACTATAGCTATAGATATATTAGGTGGCGATGAGGGTAGCAAACCTATAGTCGCTGGACTTGTGCTAGCTATGAAAAAAAACAAAGATTTCAAAGCTATCTTGGTAGGTGTGCGACAAGATGTAGAACACTTGATACACAAAAAGTTTGCCGACCGTGTGTCGTATGTGGAGTGTGACGATGTCATAAGTATGACAGACCATGCTACAGATGCACTTAAAAGAAAAAACTCATCGGCCTATATCGCTATAGACCTAGTCAAGCAAGGACAGGCAGATGCCTATGTGAGTGCTGGGCATAGTGGGGCTTCTATGAGTCTAGCAACATTGCGGATAGGTCGTATCAAAGGCGTGACTAGACCAGCCATAGCTACTATCATGCCTACTATTTCTGGCACTTCACTTGTGCTAGATGTGGGGGCAAATGTAGACTGCGATGCCAACAATCTGTTTGAATTTGCAATCATGGGCAAGATATATGCTACAGATGTGCTAGGTATAGAAGAACCTCTAGTAGGACTGTTAAGCAACGGCGAAGAGGAGAGCAAAGGCAACGATACCACCAAAGAAGCCTTTGGGTTGTGTGAAAAGATACCCTCTTTTGTAGGCAATGTAGAAGGCACAGATGTATTTAACGGCACTTGCGATGTCATAGTATGCGATGGTTTCGTAGGCAATATCATGCTCAAAACAGCAGAAGGTGTAGCCGATACTATCACAGGACTTATCAAACAAAACTTACGAAGATCGCTCGTGTCTATCACAGGGGCAGTGCTGATGCGAAAAGTGTTTAAAAATCTCAAGCTCAAGGTGGATTATGCAGAATACGGTGGAGCTCCGCTACTAGGAGTAAAAGCTCCGGTCATAATAGCACACGGCAAATCAAATGCAAAAGCTATCAAAAATGCTATATATCAAGCTATATCGGTATCGCAGTCAAACATAAACGAAGATATAGAAAACAAACTTCAAAAATATAAAGGCGGATAGATGTATGCATCACTAATATCTATAGGTGCTTATGTGCCTAGTGAGATCAGGACAAACCAATGGTTCGCAGACAGGATGGACACGACAGACGAGTGGATAACCAAACGAACTGGCATATCTGCCAGACGAATATCAAAAAAAGATGAACTAGCTAGCGATATGGGTGCAGAGGCTTCACGGTTGGCGATAAGCAGAGCAAATATGACTATAGATGATATAGACATGATAATCTGTGCTACGATCAGTCCAGACTACTATTGTATGCCATCTACTGCTTGTGTCATAGCCGACAAACTAGGCAGAAAAAATATCATGGCTATGGATATAAGTGCGGCTTGCACTGGATTTGTCTATGCTTTATCTGTAGCTAGAGCATTTATAGAGTCTGGGACAAAACAAAATGTCCTCATAGTAGGCTCTGAAAAAGCAACACAACTTATGGATTATGACGACAGGACTATCTGTCCGCTGTTTGGCGATGGAGCAGGTGCGGCGGTGATATCTGCTACAGATGACAAGGCAGATGCTATAGTAGATATAAACTGTAGCAGTGATGGTGGGCTACAAGAGCTACTACTCACACCAGGTATCGGCTCAGGACAAAAGCAGTATATGCAGATGAAGGGCAACGAGACCTTTAAAGTAGCGGTCAGGACACTGACCAACGATGTCAAGATGATACTAGCTAAAAATGACTTAACCATAAAAGATATAGACCACTTCGTGCCACACCAAGCTAACTACAGGATACTTAAAGCAGTGGGTGAAAATCTAGGATTTGATGACTCACAAAAGGTCATAACAGTGCACAAATACGGCAATACAAGCTCCGCTTCTATACCTATGGCTATAAACGATATATATGAAAGTGGCAGGTTAAAGCAGGGTGATACTCTACTGCTAGATGCCTTTGGTGGTGGGCTGACATGGGGCAGTGCTATACTTAATTTTGCAGGAGAAACAATAGATGACAACAAATAAAAAAGCCACCATAATATCAACTGCTGTTGCATTTGTTTTAACTATACTCAAGCTGTTTGTAGGTATCGCTAGTGGCAGTGTGGCGGTGCTAGCTAGTGCTATTGATAGTGTACTTGATATGCTCGTATCTATGTTTAACTACTTTGCTATATCAAATAGTGAAAAACCAGCAGACGATAAGTTCAACTATGGCAAAGGCAAGATAGAAGCACTAGCAAGTGTAATAGAAGGCACTATCATCGCTACTTCTGGGCTATTTTTGCTATATAGTGCTGTCAAAAAGTATTTTCTGAGCGAAACTACCAAATACCTAGATGTATCACTTGTAGTCATGAGTGTGTCGTTTGTCATCACGATATTGCTCGTCATATATCTAAACAAAGTCGCTAAAAAAACAAACAGTATGGTCATAAAAGCCGATGCACTACACTACAAGACAGATGTATATGTAAACGGCTCCGTGATGGTGTCTTTGCTTCTCGTGTGGATCACTAACATAGAACTCATAGATATAGTCGTAGGTATCGGTATAGCTATATTTATCATATATAGCGCTTATGAACTTATAAGCGATGGTGTGTTGATGTTGCTTGATAGAGCGGTAGATGATGAAATAGTCAAAAAGATAGTCAGCCTAATAGAAAATGACAAAACTATCACTAGCTATCACTTTTTGAAGACAAGGCTGTCTGCTCTTGATATATTTGTAGATGTTCATCTGGTATTTGATACACAAATATCACTGCTAGAAGCACACAAATGTAGCGACAATATAGAGCTACTTATAGAGCAAATAGATGACAAATACAACTGGACTATCAGTGCACACCTAGACCCATACGATGACTCTATAGAACATGACTGTGAAACAATATCAACTCTATAGACTCGGTGTATTGATACAAGCTATCGCTTCGTGGTTCATGTATACTATCAAACCCTCTCGCCATCTCATCGGGACACTTGGCAAAATCTCAAACTACAAACAAAAGCTCATAAACTATAAGTTTA
>JAOZTH010000020.1 GCA_029939245.1 Arcobacteraceae bacterium | reverse complement strand
GATACTAAAACCAATGCCATAAACCCTGCTAGCAACAATGTTGCGATTTTGTTATTTTTCATGATATTTCTCCTATTTGTTGTAAGTGTGTGGCAGTGAAGTTTGAAAATAGTCTATGTAGGCTATTACCCCCCCCCTTAGGTTTTGATATATTTATCAATCGAATTTTAACATTTTTCATATATTCTCCTTTGTTTTGCTGTTATTTAACCTACATTTGTGTCTAGTAGATAAACCTTTCATCTACGATAAACACTATTTATATGCTATATTCACAAAAACTGAACTATTGTATCGTAATATCCTTAAAGTTTTCTTTGGTATCATAACTAAATATTATATGTGATTCAGAAGTGGGCTTAAAAGTGCCATGATATTATTTCAACGAAAACTTAAACAACTTCTCCATCTTTATAGTCTCGTCCCTACCATATATCACGATATCTTTGTCTGTGATTATATATTTTTTGGATACTTGTCTAGGATATGAGACGAAATTTAATATATGTTTGATACAGTTTATCCTGGCTCGTTTTTTATCGTCACTTTTGATAATAGTCCAAGGAGCGGTTTGTGTATGTGTGGCACTGAGCATCATAAATTTTGCTAGAGTATATTCGTCCCATAGCTTTTGAGATTTTTTGTCTACTATAGAGAGTTTGTATTGTTTTAGTGGGTCAGTTTCTCTAGCGACAAATCGTCTGTTTTGTTCATCTTTTGATACAGAAAAATAAAACTTAAATATCTGTATTTCCTCGTCTACTATCATCTTCTCAAATGCTGGTGCATCTTTCAAAAACTTGTGATGCTGTCTCTCGGTACAAAATCCCATCACAGGTTCTACCATAGAGCGGTTGTACCAGCTTCTATCAAACAGCACTATCTCGCCAGCAGATGGCAAGTGTTTGGCATATCTTTGAAAATACCATTGAGATGTCTCTTTGTCACTAGGCTTCTCTAGTGCTACTATCCTAGCACCTCTTGGGTTTAGATGTTCGGTAATCCTCTTGATAGTCCCACCTTTGCCTGCCGCGTCTCGCCCTTCAAATATCATCAATATTTTGAGACCCTTTGACTTGACATGATTTTGAAATTTCAAAAGCTCTACCTGTAGCATGGCAAGCTCTTTTTCATATAGTAGCTTGGAGTTTTTGACCCATATCTTTGTCTTGTTTTTGTGTTTTTCTTTCTTGTCTATCTTATCTGTTTTTTTGGTATTTTCAATCTCTTCAATATCGTCTCTGTTTTTTGCATCATCAACTGTGTTATTTACTTCCACTATATATCCTTCATCCTATAAACTTGCCATTGCTAGTTCTTTGTGCGTCCATGATCTCTACTTCCCTAGCACCAGATATCACCACATCGCTATCTAGTGTATAATCCAAAGTTTCGTCTCTATGTTCGTAGTTTATGGTATTTAATATCACTTTGAGCGACTCTAGTCTCGCATCGTGTTTGTTGTTTGATCTTATCACAGTCCATGGAGCAAAGTATGAGTGGGTTTGTTTGATCATATCGTATTTTGTATTTGTGAAGTCGTCCCATCTTTCTTGGGCTTGCATATCTATCTCGCTTAGCTTCCACTGTCGTAGTGGGTCTGTCTTTCTTCTGTCAAATCTTTTTGCCTGCTCTGCTTTTGTGACACTATAATACAACTTTATCAACACAGTGCCTTGTCTTGTCAAATCTTTTTCAAATCCTTTGACACCTTTCATGAAGTCATCATGCTCCTTTTTGGTGCAAAAATCAAACACAGACTCCACCATAGCACGGTTGTACCAGCTTCTATCAAACAAGACTATCTCGCCACCTGTCGGGAAGTGTTGGATATATTTTTGAAAAAACCATTGAGACTGTTGTTCTTTGGTTGGTTTGCCAAGTGCTACAACTCTATAGTGTTTTTCATCCATATATCTAGTTATTCGCCTTATCGTGCCGCCTTTGCCTGCTGCATCTCGTCCTTCAAATAGTATTATCATCTTTTGATTTGTCGCTTCTATATGTTGCTGTAGTTTTATCAGTTCTGCTTGATATGGCTTGAGGGCTTTTTCATTTTTCCTTGATGTTAGTGCTTTTTTTTCATCTTTGGTATCCTCATGAAACGATTTGTAAGTATCTATCATCTCCTCCAACGATACCATATCGCCATCTATGTCGTATTCAATTTTTTTGTTTTCTTGCATATTTGTCCTTTTTGTCTATTGTAGCATAACTATCTTAAAAACCACAATACTGCTCTAAAAATATCTATAGGTCACCTCTAGTTCATAGAAGCGATAAATAAAGATATCAAAAAATATTATTTTGTCTCTTTTGTCTTTTGCACGACCGCTGTAGCACCTTTGGTAGAGACTACATGGACTTTTTCGCCCTGTGTGAAGTCATCATCTGAGCTTATATTCCAGTAAGTTGCTTTGAAATACACTTTGCCATCTTTTATGATACCACTGCCAGATGTGTTTAGGAAGTCATCGTTTGGCTCACGGGTTTTTGCTCGCATAAATCTATCTAGTGCTTTGGCTCTCAAAACTACCAACAGCACCATAGCTATGATAGCTATAGAACATATTTGCCACAATCCATCGCTGAAATTTATAGCATAGGACATAACTCCCACTATGATAGATGCCACCCCAAACCAAAATACAAAAAATGAGAAAAACAAAGCCTCAAATGCTACAAGTGCAATCCCTATAGATATGAGGACTATAGGGTCAAGTAACTCAACTGTTGGTGTTGGCATTGCTCACGCCTTTGAAAAACGAATCACCCAAAATACTCATAGACCCAATCATTTGTGCTACATCATAAGGCAATATCATCTTGTCTGTAGAGTCGCTACTAGCTAGCTTGTCAAAGGCGGCGACTCTGTCTTTGGCTAGCAAAAACTCAGATGCCTGTGGGTTTTTTGCCATAGCATCGTTTATAGACTCCATAGCTTGTCTTTGTCCTGCTGCTATCTGTTCTTGTTCGTATTTTTTTGCATCTGCCATCCGCTCTATCGCTTCTGCTCTTAATACTTCGCTTTGTTTGTATGCCTCTGCTCCACGAATCTCAGCTTCTTTTTCGGCTTCTGCCTTTATCTGTATGGCTCGCTTTTCTCTCTCTGCTTCCATCTGCATATTCATAGCTTTCTCTATCTCTCGTGGGACCGATATATCACTTATCTCCACACGAGTTATCTTGATACCCCATACTTCAGCAGCCTCACCCAAAGCGCCTTGAAGCTTGGAGTTGAGTGTCTCTCTGTTTGACAAGGTGCTGTCAAGCTCCATAGACCCTATCTCGCTTCGCAAAGTTGTCATAGCTAGTTTTGATATAGCGTCCTTGAAATACCGTATATTGTATGTGGCATCTTGAGCATCTTGAACCTTGCAAAACACTATGCCGTCTATGTTTATGTTTACATTGTCTTTGGTGATGACACTTTGACTAGGTATATCTATTGTTTGCTCTTGTGTTGTCATAGAAGATCTCACCGTATCTACTATAGGTATGATGAAGCTCATACCACCACTTAAAACTCTGTTGAATTTACCCAACCGCTCTATGACTACCATATCAGCTTGAGAGACTATCTTTACACCTCTTAATATCACTATTATCGCCATCAACAAAACCGCACTTACAAATATCAAAGTATTCATCTTTTATCCTTTTTTTATTATTATATCAAAATATTATAAATCTAAGCCCATCTTTTGTATATATCGTTTTTTATAGCCAACACATCACACCACTTGCCTACGATGAAGTTTTCCATATCGTCTATCGTTTGAGCGCCACTGTAGTATGCCATCACAGGTGGAGCTATATGCACTCCTACTTTTGAAAGCTTGAGCATATTTTTGAGCTGGATTTGGTTGTATGGCATCTCTCGTGGAGCTATAAGCACTGGGCGATTTTCTTTGAGCATGACCGAAAATGCTCTAGTGATAAGTGTATCGCTTATACCTGTAGTAAATTTTGCCAATGTGTTCATACTACACGGCACTACTGCCATACTATCAACTCCAAACGACCCAGAAGAGACACAAGCATCAAGACTATTGTCGTCTAAATATGTGATATTTTCATCGTTTGGCAAGCACTCACAACTCTCCAACATCATAGTTTTTTTGGCACTTTGTGATATTATCACATATACTTCGTGAGATTTCGCTACAAATTTGAGAAACTTTATACCTAGTCGCACACCGCTAGAGCCTGTCATGGCTACTGTTATTTTCATCTATTTTAGCTTATAATAGTTCAGCTGTTTATCGTCACTAGCTACAAATATCTCTTTGTTGTTTAGAAATAGTATTTTGCTTATGTTCATCTTGTTGCCAGTTAGTATGGCTATCTCATTTTTGGTCTGTGTGTCAAATACAGATACATCGTTGTTTTGGTATTTTGAATAAGCTCCTGTGGTGGCACTGTTGTTTAGAGCACAGCTATATACTAGAAAATTTGCCTTTATCTTGTAGCTATCTTTTGTAGTGGTATCTATAACAAATGTTTTCATATCTTGCCCTGCTGTTATGATCATATCATTTTTATAATCTATCTGAAACACATTGTCCAAGTTGTTTTTAGTAAATTTTTCGAGTAGTCGTCCATCTTTTATATTGTGTATCTTGATATCGCCACTTTCATCGCTGATAGCTACGGTGGTCTTGTCGGCGCTCATCTGAAAATAGGAAAACTTAGAATACGATATATGGTTTTTCCATAATCTTTTTTTGGTAGTGGTATCATAACTATACATCTCATTGCCTATAGTGGCAAATAGTATTTTGTTGTTGTTTATATATTTAGCTCTAAGTATAAACATCTTTTTCTCTTTTGATACTATTTTAGAGAGTTTGCCGGCTATATATTCGTATATTTCACTATATCCTTTTGATACTTGTGCTACTATGAGGATTTTGTCGTTGATGCTATCTACACTATATATCTTTGGATTTATAAGTTCTCCTACGAAGTCTTTGATCTTGTCTAGCTTTATTGTTTGTAGTATTTTGGCTGTTTTTGTATCTATCATATCTACTTTGCCATCTGTTGTGGCTACTATAAGTTTGTTTTTGGACACTATCATATCGGTGATACCTGCGCTTGCTTGTATCTTTTTGGTAGGGAGCAAACTGTTTGCTTGTAGTGAAACAAACAACAAACATATTATTATCAATAATTTTTTTATCATATATTTTCCTTTTTATTTTCAAATATCTCTATAGCTATAGTAGGACATGGTTTGACACAAAACCCACAGCTAGTACACAAGCTATCGTTTATAGTTGGCTTAAACAAACCATCGAAAACTATAGCACCATCCAGACATGGGTCTTTGCAACTAAAGCACATCGTCCCCTGCCAACTCATACATTTTATCGTATCTATCTTAAACGAAGCTTTGATATACTTTTTATATTTTATATCCAAGACTCCAGATGGACAGGCTACCGCACAATCATCACAATATGTACAACCACCACTTTGAAACTCTAGCGATGGTTTGTGGTCTTTTAGATATATTATATTTTCTTCACACGATACTATGCACGGTTTGTATTCACAATCCAAGCATAGCTCAAAATCCTGCTCTTGATTATAATACGGTGGTCTTATCGTGAGTTGGTAGTCGTTTTTGTCTTTTTGGACAAAGTTAAATCTACCAAACAACTCTCGTCTGTTCAAGCCTTTTTGCCTAAAATTGAGAAGCTCAATGCTCCGTCCTCTTCACATACATCTATACATCTAGCACAATTTGTGCATGTGCTGTCGCTGACTTGTTCAGTTCGTTTGGCTATCATAGGTAGCACTTGAACTTCTGGGCATACCTCTTTGCACTTCATACACTCGGTACACTTATCTACATCGTGAAAAACTCGTATCAAACTATACTTGCCGACTAGACTATAAAATGCCCCTAGAGGACAAACATGACCACACCAGCCGTTTTTCAATACAAACATATCAAACAAAAATATGACCAATATCACAGCCCATGTGAAACCAAATCCAAATATAATACCACGATGAACCATAGATATAGGTGATATAAACTCAAATGCCGGCACTGCCAACAACATAGATAACACGAGGCTCAAGCCCAGCACCCAATATCGTATGCTTCTAGTAGATGGTTGTCTTTTTGATATTTTGTTGAACTCAAATTTTCGCCGCAAATAGCTAGCTAAGTCTGTGATAGGATTGATAGGACAAACCCAGCTACAAAATGCTCTGCCACCTACCAAACTATAAAACAGAGCGATTATCGCTGCACCTATCATCACATCTACAGATATAACAGCTCCTGCGAAAAACATTTGTAAACTTGCAAATGGGTCGCCTAGTGGTATCATATCAAATAGCTTAGATGAACTTAGATTTCCAGTGAGTATTTTCCAACCCCAAACATTTGCACCAAAATACAAAAACAAAACACCCAGCTGTGTAGCTCGTCTCAAATACAAATATTTGTTTAGTTTTATAAAATTTTTCATCAGTATAAGTCTCCTGCATCATTTAGGCTATCTATAGCACTTTTTTTGTTTATCTCTGTCGTATTTAGTCTAGCTTTTGCATTTTTGACTCTTTTTTCGTCATTTTTGTCCCAGCCTTTGATATAGTGATCTCCTGCTTTGCCTAAAGCTACTTCAAGCGGCAAGACAAATATAGCTGGCTTTTCAGTCACACATGCCAGCTCACACAGCCCACATCCAGTGCAGTGGTCAGCATGGACTATGGGTTTCATATATGCATGCTTTCCTGTGCGTTCATTTTTGCTGTATTCTATTGTGATAGCTTTGTCTAGTAGCGGACAAGCTCTATAACAAGCATCGCATTGAATACCCCAAAATGCTATGCAGCTTTGTTTGTCTACTACTGCTAGTCCCATATTTGCTTTATTGATATCAAGCTTTTTTGTAGTGGTTACCAAGCTCTCGCTCAATGCCCCAGTAGGACACACAGGCACGCAAGGTATCTCAGGACACATATAGCACGGCACATCTCTAGCTATGAAATACGGAGTCCCTATAGGTCTGTTTGAGCCAGTTTGAGCTAACATCAATGTAGGTTTGCCGTGTAGTGGCAGGTTGTCTCTGTGGGCGCATGCCTCCACACACATACCGCACTTTATACAAGTAGCCAGAAAATCAGGCTCATCTATAGCTCCGGGTGGTCGCAATATCAGTGTCTTTGCTATCACTTCATCTACATAAGCACTCCATGTCAATCCTGCCAACGACACCAGCCCTGCTGTCTTGATAGAATTTAATATAAACTCTCTTCGTTCAGTCATATTTTCGCTCCTTTAAATAAACTTAAGATATATTCCAAATAACTTAAACTTATATAAAAAAGTGTCAAAAAAAGGGGGGTTTAATCCCCCCTCTTTTGGTGTAGATATACTGCTATTTGAGTGTATCTATACCCTCCATGAGTTTTTCATTGCTCATAGATGATTTTGAAGCTCCATCTTCGCTTTGGAAATCTGCCTTGAAGTTATTTACTGGCACATTGCCTCCTGTCGATTGTGGTGCATGACATTGGCTACAGTTGTATCTAGCTCCTGTGAGTTTAGTCTTATGTTTTTTTGCTGTAACATATTTCATCTTATCACTAGAAGTGTTGTCTACTGCTTTGCCATTTTTGGTTATACGTCCATCTTTGCCTATAGCTGTCTTTGGTCGAAAGTCAGTTAGGTGAGACTGTGGCACTGGAGTAGCTTTGACCGCTTCTGCTACCGCTGGCATATGACAATCCATACACATATTGCTACCTATCTTGATAGGCAACATACCCTCTACATCATGCGATATCATAGGCGGAGCATCTTGAAATGCTCTCTCTATAGTCTTTGATGCACCTGCTGCGTCCTTGCCATATTTTGCAACATCACCTGTAGTGTCGGATTCGCTATATAGGTCAGTTTTTCGTAGTCCTAGCGACTCCTCAGTTACCGACCCTACTACAGCTGGCTCTTCTGGAACCGCTTCTTTAGTTGTATTGACTTCAACTGTGGCACCAGTCTCTACTGGAGCGACCACTTCTTCTGCTTGTTGTTCTTTGCTATCACAACCAGCAAATACAAATCCTATTATCAATAAGCTTAAAGCTATTTTATATATTTTTCTCATATCTGTCTCCTTAGGCTTTGTATATTTTGACTGCACATTTTTTGTAGTCTGTTTGTTTTGATAGTGGGCAAGTAGCATCTAAACATACTTTGTTTATAAATACTTTTTCATCGAACCATGGCACAAATACCAGACCTTTTGATGGTCGGTTTCTACCTCTTGTCTCTACTCTAGCTTTTACTTTTCCTCGTCTGCTTTCTACCCATGCTAGTTGCCCTTGTTTGACACCATATTTCGTAGCATCATCTGGGTGCATATAGCATAGTGCTTCTGGCACAGCTCTATATAGCTCTGGCACTCTCATAGTCATAGTTCCACTATGCCAATGCTCTAGCACTCTACCTGTACATAGCCACACTGGGTATTTTGTATCTGGCATCTCTGGCGGATCCATATATGGTCTAGCATATATTTTTGCTTTGTTTTTGAGATGGTGAGCTCCGGGTTTGTCTGCATAGCTTAGCTTGAGATCTTTTTTGATACCGTTTAAGTCTCCTTGAGGTCGTTTTTTCAAAAATGGTCCATAGAAAGCGAAGTCGCCTGTTTTTTCTTTTTTTGCATACGGATCGTATTTTGAGTTAAATCTCCACTGTGTTTCTTTGCCATCTACGACAGGCCATTTTAGACCTCTGACTTTGTGATATACATCAAATGGTGCAAGGTCATGTGCATGCCCTCGTCCAAAGTCTGCATACTCTTCAAACAGATATTTATGTATAAAGAAGCCGTAGCCTTGCCATTTTTTACCATCTGAGCCTATCACTCCTCGTTCATCTCCCAAAGATTCTGTATCATCATAACCTTTTTGTATAGGATCGCTCATATCTTTTTGGTATGATTTCGCTCTATCGTTTGCAAATAGAACTTCATACATAGTAGTCTCTGGTGTGTATCCCGCTTGTTTGACTGCATCTGCTGTTATAGCTTTGAGGTCTTTTTTGCCCCACCCTACTTTGACATCTTTCATCCATAGGTCTTTTATAGTAAATCTTTTTGATAACTCAATCCATTGCCAAGTATCACTCATAGAGTCACCTACTGGTAGGACTTGTTGTCGCCAATGTTGTGTTCGTCTCTCGGCATTGCCGTAAGCTCCCCATTTTTCATATATCATAGCCGTAGGCAATATGAGGTCAGATACTTTTGCAGATATACCCGGATAACCGTCAGATGTCACGATAAAGTTGTCCATCTCTCTGGCAGCTTTTATCCAGTGTGATGCACTAGCACTATCCATATAAGGATTACATACATTGACCCAAGCAAATTTAACATGACCATCTTCTATATCTCTGTGTATCTTCATGATATGCTGACCTTGTTGACCGTTTATAGTCCCTGGTGGTATTTTCCATGCTTTTTCACATATCTCTCTGTGTTTTGGATTTTTTATCATCATATCCGCTGGCAGTCTGTGTGTAAATGTCCCTACTTCTCTAGCAGTTCCACATGCCGATGGCTGACCAGTGAGTGAAAATGCTCCGTTGCCTGGCTTTGCTTGTTTGTTAAGCAAAAAGTGAACATTATAAGCAAGTGTATTTACCCATGTTCCACGAGTGTGTTGATTCATACCCATAGTCCAAAACGATACTACTTTTCTGTTTTTCTTGATATATAGGCCGGCTAACACTTTAAGTTTCTTTTTGAAACTTTTCAAGCTCTCATCTGGATCACCTTTTGAGATTTTCGCTACATAGTCCAGTGTATATGGAGCTAAAGATTTTTTGTATTCTTCAAACTCTATAAGCCAGTGTTTGAGACCGGGTTGGTCATGTACCATCTTGTCACCTGCTTTGTAACCATATGGTGCTAAAGCTGGTGCTTCTTTTTCAGATACTATAGTCTCGTGTTCTTTTGCCATGATCTCTAGCTCTGCTGAACTGTATTTGCCCTCTTTTACAGACTTTTCAGTCTTTTTTCTCATACCATATCCAATATTTGGAGCCGCAGCGGCAAACACTATGTGTTTTTTGACAAAATCCCAGTCTATAGACTTTGGATGATTGTACACGATCTCTCTAGCTACATAGTTCCACATAGCTAAGTCAGTAGATGGTGAAAATATTATCTCCATATCCGCTAGATCCGAGGTTCTATGTCTATATGTAGATATATTGACTACTTTGACTTTTTTAGGATCGCTTAGCTTTCTATCTGTCACACGAGACCAAAGTATTGGGTGCATCTCTGCCATATTTGCTCCCCATGATATAACTGTATCGGTAAGCTCAATATCATCATAACAACCACTAGGCTCATCTATACCAAATGTTTGATAGAAACCGACAACAGCCGAAGCCATACAGTGTCTAGCATTTGGATCTATAGCATTTGATCTAAATCCTGCTTTCATCATCTTTTGGGCTGCATAACCTTCCATGACAGTGTATTGACCACTGGCAAATACTGCTACTCCCTCTGGACCTTTTTCGTTGAATGCTTTTTTTGCAAAAAACTCCATCTCATCAAATGCTCTCTCCCATGAAATCTCGGCAAATTTGCCTTTTTTGTCAAACTTACCGTCTGCTCCTACTCTAAGTAGTGGCTTGGTCAGTCTATCTGCTCCGTACATTATTTTCGCATTGAAATAACCCTTGATACAGTTAAGCCCCCTGTTTACTGGTGCTGCTGGGTCTCCCTTGACTGCTACTACTTTACGATTTATTCCTTCGCCTTTGGTAGCCATCATGATACCACAGCCTGTGCCACAAAATCTACATGCCGCCTTGTCCCATCGCCAATCTTGAGCCGCAGTTTTCGCTGCCGCACTCATAGACGATGGCACTGCCATACCCATAGATGCTGCCGCAGATGCTGCCGCTGAACTTTTCAAAAAATCTCTTCTTGATAATGCCATATCCTATCTCCTTTTGATAATTGATATCAATACGAACAAATCATATTGATATACTGCGACATTATAACAAAAGTGTCTTAAGTGAACTCAAAAAACAGAAAGATATGTGAAATTTATAGGATTTTCTAGAAAATTTGTGATATTATAACCACAGCAAACCTCTCAAGCATTTGCTTGAGAGGTTGAGGTTGACTTGATCTGGATAGCTGTTAGTCCCAGTTTATATCGCAGTTGTCGATACAATCTTGTCTACATGGACCTCTGTTGGTCTGGATATCGAAGTTCCATACTCCATCGCCTGCTGTCTCGGTAGAATCCATATTGAAATCATCTTTTACTGCTGCATTTGGTATCGTGACATATAGTGTCTTGCCGTATGGATAGTGTGTATCGTTGCCATCAAACATAAGTTTAACTTCATCTCCACTGACTACGACTACTTGAGAAGATTTGTTGCTGTCAAATGTTTTGGTATAGTTGCCGTCTGTGCTTCTGACGGTGAATACCTTGCTATTGTTAAGTGAAACATCTTTATTCCACTTGATAGTTATGTTGTTTTCTGCTAGTGTTTGTGTAGTCAGTGTGGCTGTATTTTGTGGCACTATATTGCCAAACACTACTTCTGGCACTATGTCGTTGATGACTGTCAGCATATAGCTATCAACAGCTGGCAAATATGTATTGTTGCCTGCTTTTGTAGCTGTGACATTAACAGCCCCTGCATTTTGAGTAAATCTAAGTTGCCCTGTATTTGTTGTGATATTGAAGTCTGTGCCAGTAGGGATAGTATAGTTTACATCGCCAGCTTGACCGCCTGAAGCTTGTTGTGTATATGTGTTGCCACTTGAAAATGTTACATTTTTGTCAAATCCTATAGTGAAACCTTCTTGCTCTATTCTTCTAAACTCTATATCTATAGATAAACTACTAGTATATCCACCACTTGTAGATGCTTTGACCGTGTATGGAGTCTTTGAGAAGAAATTAGTTGGAGTGCCAGTGATACTACAGTTGTTGTCTATAGACATTCCTGTAGGTAGTCCCTCGGTTACCTCACATGTCTCTATAGGTCCTCCCGTGTTTGTCACTTTCCAGTTTGCCGATTCTATCATAGTGCGGTTTATATCTTTGTCTATAGTAGTAGTGATATTTGGTGCTCTGTGTATGACTGTGATAACATATGTGGCAGATACTGGACCTGTAAAGTTGCCATCACCTTGTTTGGTCGCAGTGATAAGCACTTGTCCTACTTTGTCTAGGTCATTTATATCTATCTCACCTTTTGAGCTATCTACTATAGATGCTATGGTTGAGTCGTTGCTTTCATATGTTACCGCTCCTATACCATCTCCACCTGTAGCATTGTATTCATAGTTACCATCGCCTACTTTTATGTTTGGTCTGTCTCCATCGCTAAATACAAATGCTGTGCTTTGAGGTGCTTTGGCTATCTTGATACGAACTATCTTGCTACTATTTGTCTCGTCGTTTGTAGCTGTAATATTGAAGTCTTCTCCTGTAGGGTTTGCTGTGATATTTGGTGTGCCTGTTATTCTACAGGTAGCTTCGCTAAAGTTTAGATTGTATTTAGCCAGAAGTGATGCTTTGCTAGGACTTATACTACAGCTACTTGGTGTGCCTCCGGTGCTGTTGACATCCCAGCCAGTATGTGCTGTGTTGTATGTTAGCTCTATAGTATTTGTGCTATTGGTTATATCTACTACAAAATCACCTATATCTATGTTGTATGAATGCTGTGAAGCTTTATGGAAAGTGCCTTGGGCTATCTTGGCAGTCACTGTTTCTTGACCTTGTCCCATCAACGATACATATCCACTAGCATTTACATCTACTATAGTAGTGCCACTGACAGTCTCATATGTGATAGCTCCATCGCCTAGCACTCCTGTGATAGGTTTACTGAAGTTGTCTTCTCCTAGTTTTTTTGATTCTCCACCTGCTGGGTTGAAACTCAACACCGGCTGTGCTTTTCTATCTATCTTAAGGTTGAAGTTTATTGTAGAGTTTCCACTGCTATTTTCAGCAGTCAAGATATAGTCTATTCCAGCTGTATCTGTGATATTGCCAGCAGTTCCTGTCATAAGTCCTGTGGTGCTGTTTAGCTCCAAGCCATTTGGCAAGGTATTATTTATATAGTATGTATCTACATCTCCACCAGTGATAACTGGTTGCCACCAAGTTTTGGTGTCATTATAATCACCAGTAGCTGTAGTGTTGCTTGTGGTTATATTTGGTAGCTGGGCTAATATATGCAATGTATAGTTTGACTCAGTTAAAGTATAGTTGCCATCTTCTGCTTTGGTCACATCTACTATGACATCTCGTGCTGTATTGAAACCGCTATACAAAGTCACTGTGCCATTTGTCTCTACATTGGCTCTAGCTATATCAGCTGGAGTTCTCAAAGAGTATGTGATAGCTCCTGTGCCTGTTCCGTTGTTGTCAAGTAGTTTGGTATAGCTACCGCTGTCTTCGTGTTTGTCTATACTATCTGTAGTAAATGATATGGTATCACTAATTTTGTTGATAAGCACTTTGATAGTTTTGCTATCGCTTTGACCTGAACCGTTTGTAGCTGTGATAGTATACGATTCTCCACTTGCAAAGCTATCTTTGTTTGCCGTAGTTGGTATGCCTGCTATATTACATGAGCCTACATCAAACACCAGACCATATTTGGTGATATCATGGTCTATGCTACAAGAAGTTATAGTCCCGCCTGTATTGTTTACATCCCAATCAACTGCTGTCTTGTAGTCTTTTACCAAGTCAGTAGTGGTGGTGAGGACCGGTGTATCATCTATGACTGTGATATTGTATTCTAAAGTTTTGTCAAAATAATACAATCCACCAGGACTATATGCCGCCACGGTTACATTGCCTAGAGCATTTGGATCTATACCGCCTGTAGCGTTTACATCGGCTATAGCAGAAACACTAGGAACTGTAGTATATGTGATAGTTTGTCCCACGACTGCACCTGTGGCTTGTCGTTGAAATGTAGTTTCAGCTATAAGTAAAGTTTTGTGTGTTTGGTCTATAGCAAATACTGTTTGGTTTGTCTTTCTCACGACTATAGTCATGGCAACTTCATCAAATCCAGACGTGTTTTGGACTCGCACTGTAAACTGTTGTGCTGGGTCCATAGTGGCATTTGTATCGCCAGTGATAGCTCCTGTAGTGGTATCAAACGACAGATTTATATCGTTTAGCTTGTCTATATCTGTGATAGTGAAGTTTATATCGCTACCTGTGTATGTAGGTGTCCATGATATGCCGTCTGTATAGTTTACATCTATATCATTGATAGCTGGGGCTGTGATAGTAGGGATAGCATTTGTGACTGACAATGTATAGAAGTCTGTAGCACTGGTGTAGTTGGTATCGCTAGCTTTAAATGCTGTGATATTTGTATCACCCAATATATTGCCAAATGTTACGGCACCTGTGTTTATATCAACTAAAGCTATAGCTGTAGCAGATGAAGTATATGTGATAGCTCCATTTCCGCTTCCGTTGACATCTGTATAATATGTGAAGTTTGCATCGCCTACTTTGACTGTCCTAGTGGTGTCTGTGAAGTTTATAACATCTACTGCTTCGTTTATGGTTATATAAAGTGTGGCTGTGTCGTTTTTGTCGGCACTGTTGCCAGCTTCTATAGTAAATAAAGTTTTTGCTATAGTTTTGGTAGCTCCGGCTGGTGCTTGTATCTTACAACCATTTTGAACCAATGTTAGACCATATTGTGTTATATCTGGTGTGATAGAACACTGGGTTATAGTCCCACTTGCTATTGTTTTATTTGCTTCCCAATCTGGACTTAAAGCAACACCATAGGTTATGTTGATATCACTTTGAGTTGATAGGTCAACTATCTGTGATCCTACTTGGACATCATAGTCTATAGTTGCTGGTTTATATTCAGTTGTTTGTGCTACAGATGCCTCTATATTTGCAGTGCCTTCTGTCTTGCCTATGGTTACATTGCCATTTGCATCCACACTGGCAATTCCTGGTTTATCGCTGACATATGTTATACCAGCTCCGCCTTTGACACCTGAAATAGTTTTGATGATATTGTCTCCGCCTATATTTGTCTCTTCGTTGTCGCTGTTTGGTATCATAGTGATGTTTTGGTCGGCTCTATCTATGATGACTTTGACTGTTATAGTATCATCGCCTGATTCGTTTGATGCCTTGACTGTATAGTCTTTGCCACCACTATCTATATTTACTGTGTTTGTAGTCCCTGTGATAGCTCCTGTAGTTGTGTTAAATTCAAGTCCAAGCTCTGCAGTGATATCTGGCGATATAGTGAAGTTGTCTTCATCTCCGCCATTGTTTACTACTGTCCAATTGACTGCACTTGTGTTGTTGTAGTCTGCTGTGATATTTGCATCGGTAGAAACTAGTATTGGGATGGCATTTTTGACTGTCAATGTATAGAAGTCTGTAGCACTGGTATAGTTGGTATCGCTAACCTTAAATGCTGTGATATTTGTATCACCCAATATATTGCCAAATGTTACGGCACCTGTGTTTATATCAACTAAAGCTATAGCTGTAGCAGATGAAGTATATGTGATAGCTCCATTTCCGCTTCCGTTGACATCTGTATAATATGTGAAGTTTGCATCGCCTACTTTGACTGTCCTAGTGGTGTCTGTGAAGTTTATAACATCTACTGCTTCGTTTATGGTTATATAAAGTGTGGCTGTGTCGTTTTTGTCGGCACTGTTGCCAGCTTCTATAGTAAATAAAGTTTTTGCTATAGTTTTGGTAGCTCCGGCTGGTGCTTGTATCTTACAACCATTTTGAACCAATGTTAGACCATATTGTGTTATATCTGGTGTGATAGAACACTGGGTTATAGTCCCACTTGCTATTGTTTTATTTGCTTCCCAATCTGGACTTAAAGCAACACCATAGGTTATGTTGATATCACTTTGAGTTGATAGGTCAACTATCTGTGATCCTACTTGGACATCATAGTCTATAGTTGCTGGTTTATATTCAGTTGTTTGTGCTACAGATGCCTCTATATTTGCAGTGCCTTCTGTCTTGCCTATGGTTACATTGCCATTTGCATCCACACTGGCAATTCCTGGTTTATCGCTGACATATGTTATACCAGCTCCGCCTTTGACACCTGAAATAGTTTTGATGATATTGTCTCCGCCTATATTTGTCTCTTCGTTGTCGCTGTTTGGTATCATAGTGATGTTTTGGTCGGCTCTATCTATGATGACTTTGACTGTTATAGTATCATCGCCTGATTCGTTTGATGCCTTGACTGTATAGTCTTTGCCACCACTATCTATATTTACTGTGTTTGTAGTCCCTGTGATAGCTCCTGTAGTTGTGTTAAATTCAAGTCCAAGCTCTGCAGTGATATCTGGCGATATAGTGAAGTTGTCTTCATCTCCGCCATTGTTTACTACTGTCCAATTGACTGCACTTGTGTTGTTGTAGTCTGCTGTGATATTTGCATCGGTAGAAACTAGTATTGGGATGGCATTTTTGACTGTCAAAAGTCTAGTTGCCCATACATCATCGTAGTTTGTTCCACCATCTTTGGTCACTTTTATATTAGTGCTACCTAGATTTTTGTATGATATATTACAATCAGTCCCAGCTACTATTTCCGCTACAAAAGTATCTAAAACTTCACAACTTATAGCTCCAGCTCCACTTCCACCACTTATGACACCTTGAGTCCAAACAGCAAAATCTTTTGTCATATTTATATCTGGACCTATCACAAGTGGGTCTTGTATGCCTTTGGCAAAAGTCACTTTGATATCTTTTGATACCATGACACCTGTGGTGTTGTTGGCTTCTATAGTAAATGTCGTAGGTGTGCTTATAGCTGACGTAGGTGTGCCAGAAATATGACAAGTTGTGCTGTCAAATACTACTCCATAAGCAGTGATATCTGGTGTTATTCTACAGAAATCAATATTACCACCTGTGTTGTTTACATCGTATGCTGGGTTTAGTTGCACCGAGAAGTTGCCTTCTAGATTTACGCTATTGCTTATATCTGGAGAGACTGCTCCTACTGACAAATCATATTCAAGTGATATAGGCTTAAATGTAGCATTACCTGGTCTAGTAGCAGTGATAATAGTCACTCCGACTTTCAACGGAGTGATATTACCATCCGTAGAAACTGTAGCTACTGCCATATCGCTACTATCGTATGTGATATTTTTGTCCGTTACATTGCCTCCTGTAGCTTCAAATCTATAGTCAAGCTCTGTCATGCCTATAGTTTTATCTGGTCCAAACAAAAAGCCAGTTTGTGTAGCTATATCTATCTTGACATTGATTGTCACGGCATCTACATTTGTGCCATCTGTAGCGGTCACGGTATAATTGTCGCCAAACAAACCACTGACTGCATTTGGTGTGCCACTTATCTCGCCTGTGCTTGTGTTAAACTCAAGCCCTAGGTTAGCTGTGATATTTATATCTATAGAATACGATGTAGGCGTTCCGCTATTGATCGCAGGCTTCCAAGAAGTTATATCACTATACAACTCTCCTGTGATATTTTTGTCAGTAGATATATCTATAGATGGTCCTGCTACTTTTATAGTGTAGTTTGCTTCGGCTTTGTTGTAGTTTGCGTTTTCTGGTCTAGTTGCTGTGATAGTGATATTTCCCATAGCATTGTCCAAAAATGTAACATTTCCAGTATTTGGATCTATAGTAGCAATATTTGGATTTTCACTAGATGTTATAGCATAAGTTGGAGCTATAGTTGATTCGCCACCTGTAGGTGTTTGTCTGTATGGAGTGTCGTCTCGCTTTGACTCTACTACTGGAGTATCAAAGCTCATGGCTGTTTGATTTGCTTTTTGGATATAAACCGTAAACGAAGTTTCACTAGTAGTTGTGCCTGTAGCTTTGACTATATAATATGTGCCTCCAGTGTTTGCCGAAGTAGGAGTGCCAAATATCTCACAGTCGTCATTGTATTGAAGTCCATGCTGTATCACTTTGTCTGATACTTCATTGTCATAGATACATGAAGTTATAGCTCCACCTGTGTTGTTTACTTCCCAACTTGGATTGATAGCTTCTCCATAGGTAAATGTCACATTTGTTGTGCCTGTAATATCTGGGTCAGATTCTCCTATGGTTAATTTATAATTATGAAACTTTCCATTATATACTGGTGAGCTTGGTATCTGTGCTTTTATAGTAAGATCGCCTGTAATTGTTCCAAATGTTACATTGCCTGTAGCGGCATCTATCGTGCTGTCCATAGTTGGAGGATTTCTTTGAACTATACTGTATACTATAGGTCCTGTTTTGTTTCCTATAGCTGATTGACCAAAATTACCAAGATCAAACTTTCTCACGAGAGAGGCAGAAGGAAACTTAAAGTCTACTTGTGATGATTTGTCTATGACCATGCTTACTTTCACCGAGTCTGTATCTCCTTTGCCATCCGTTGCTGTGATAGTATATTCTTTGCCTATACCAGTAGCAGTTTCGATTGGTTTGCCAGATATCGCACCTGTAGTAGTGTTAAAGTCAAGTCCATTTAGCAAAACATCACCACTCAAAGCATATGTCACTCCTGCTAGATTGCCAATATTTCTTGGCACCCAAACAGATGGTGTCATGGTGCTGTTGTATTCACCTGTGACATTGCCATCATTTATAAGTTTTGGACCTTCGCCTAGCGATACTATAGTATAGTTTGCCTCACTACTACCATATGTGGCATCTCCTGCTTTTGTAGCTACTATTGTTAGGTTTCCAACTACAGTGCCTGGTGTTACCTCTCCAGTGCTAGTATTTACAGTTGCCACTCCAGATGCAGTAGGATTGATAGCTTTAAACGACATTGTTCCTGTACCTATACCGCCGGCATATGGATTTGTAAATGCATTTGCTTTGACTCTGGTCTCAACTTGTGCTATAGGATAGCTCAAAGGTGGAGCTTGGACTTGTCCTTCTACCTCTATCTCTATCTTGATAGGAGCTCCGTCTGTCTTGATGTTTGTAGGAGTTATCGTAAATATTTGTTTGCCTTTGGCAGTTGGTGTGCCAGCTATCGAACAGTCGGCATTTAAAGTCAAACCGGCTATAGTGTTGATATTTGGTGTACTAGCACATGATGATACAGTTCCGCCATTGTTTACAAAAACTTGGTTAAATGCTACTCCAGTATTACCCGGTAGTGTCGCAGTCGGTGCTACTAGCACTGGCTTGGTTCTGTGTTCGTTGATATCATCGTTTGCTTCTATTATACCAGCTGGGTCTAGACCAGTAGCCACTACTGGGTGAGCCAAGCTTAATATAAGCTTATCTGCAAGAGTATCGTTTATCTCATTTGTCTCTGGATTTATAGCAGCTGTGTATTCATCTATAACTCCATCTATATTTGCTACATTGCTTCCAGCTACATGTTCAAACTGTGCCAACAGTCTACCGTATTCTATCTGTGCTTTGCTAGACAATGCATCATCACTAGCATCGCTTATCAAGTTTGGTATAGTTTTAGCTAAGTCAAAACTCTCTCCTGTAAGCATAGTAGCTATGACAGTGTTTGCTTGATTTATAGCATCTCTGGTTGCCGGCACTGTGCCGTTTTGAGTTGCTTTGTTGTATGCTACGGTGGTGATAGGGGTTATGTTGACTGTGAAGCCATTGTTATCGCCTATTTCTGTAACTGCCATCAAGATAAAGTTAGCTCCTACTACTTTGTTGAGTCCATCTAACTCTCCTATATATTGTCCACGAGTTGACACTAATCGCACCAAGCCTTCATAATATATATTGGCATCTATTTCATAATACCCATCGCCATCAGTCGTAGCAGTGCCTAAGCTTGCGTTTGTATCTACTCGAAATGCTTCTACATCAGCACCTACTACCGCTCCTTTGGCTACTCGTCCTTCTATGGTCAAGGCAGTTTTTACATTGCCCTCTTTGCTATCACATCCTGTGAATATCGCTAGTATCAAAGCTACTGGTAGTAGCCATTTTGCAAATTGTTTTGTTTTCATACATTACTCCTTTGAAAATCAATTTATGTATTATATCATAATATTTCTTATTTTTCCACAAAATCGTCAAAAAAACGGAAATTTGCATAAATTTTACAAATATTTACAAAAATCTGTGTAATATTTACTCAAAAATAAATGAAAATGTTGGTAAATGAAAATATTATTGTATAAATAGTGAAGTTGGAGGAGCTACTCGGAGTCGAACCGAGGATCAAGGATTTGCAATCCAATGCATTAGCCACTTTGCTATAGCTCCAAAAAGTTGTGTATTATATCCAAACAAACTTAACATAAGTTCAAAATATCAAAAATATATCAAAAATACCTATTGATATCGTTGTAAAAGCCTAGCAACATAAGAGATAGCAACACAGTCAGCCCCACAGAAGCAAAAGCCCCTATGGCACTGTCGCTTGGTTTTTTGCCTTTTATCCACTCATATATATTGAACACGATATGACCGCCATCTAGCACAGGTATCGGCAACAAATTTAGTATGCCTAGATTTACCGATATCAGTGCTGTGATACTAAGTATGGCGACTATTCCAACTTTGGTAGCATCGTTTATGATATTTGCTATACTTATGACTCCACCAACTTCACTACTAGACACAGAGCCAAAGATTAGCTTGCCTATACCTGTAAATATCATGGTACATGCATCTGCTGTGCTATAGAGAGCATAGACAAGCCCATCGCCTATACCATAGTTTATATCTATAAGTATAGGTTTGGGTGCTATGCCTATGAGTTTTTTGTGGGCTGGTTCGTTAAATCTGTTTGTGTATTTGCCCATCTTTGGTGTCAGCACTACAGACCTTATGCCGTCTGGTCTTTGGATATCTATCTTTATATTTGTCGTGGAGTTTTCTATCATATCTCCTACATCGCTCCACTTTTGCACCGCTTTGTCGTTTATCCTGACTATCTTGTCATCTACCAAAAGTCCTGCTAGTTCTGCCGGTGAGTTTGGCGACACTTTGCCTATAGTTGGGCTGATTGCCTTGACTCCTATCAACGACATGGCAAAATAGAGCACAAATGCTAGCAATATATTTGCCAGTGGACCACCTAGTAGTATAGCTATCCGCTGGTGTGGTTTTTTCGCACTGTAGCTGTCGCTGTCGTCATTTGTGTGTGTAGGTTTGCTATCGTCTTGACCTTTCATCTGGATATATCCGCCCAAAAATAGTGTCGGATACAGCACATAGTTTGTGCCTTTGTAGGTTGTCTGAAATATTGGTTTCAATGCCCCAAACATACCGAAGCCTATAGAAAATTTGACGACAGCCACCCCCATCTGTTTTGCTACTACAAAATGCCCCAACTCGTGGACAAATACCAAAAACATAAATACCAATAAAACTACAAATATACTCATACTGACTATTTTATCCAAATAAGCTTAAAACATCTCAAAACTGATTAAAAAATCACAAAATATTTTCATTTTTTTGGTAAACTTCAAAATATTATGATATAATAGATCACGAATATAAAAAGGAGACGTATTATGAAAAATATCACAAGACAGCATAGAGTCGTGGCATCTGCTACAAACACCCCATCAAATGGGGGGGGGGGGAGAAATCTCGCCCTACTAGGTAGATTTACCAACAGAGCCAAGTCGCTATTTGCAGGGGCGGTCGTGGCATTTGCCATCGCTGGTTGTGGAGGCGGAGGTGGTGGAGGCTCCGATGGTGGCAGTAGTAGTCCAGCGGTAAACCAAGCACCTACAGATATATCGTTGTCAAATAGTGCTATAGCAGAAAACAGTTCGGCAGGTAGTTTTATAGGGACTATTGCAGCAACTGATAGCGATAGTGCCAATATTGTATATAGTTTCGGTGGTGGCACAGACGATACTAGCTTCACTATAGATGAAAACAATCTAAGCATAAATATATCGCCAGACTTCGAGACTAAGCCTAGCTATAGCATAGATATCACAGCAGACGATGGTGAGCTAAACTTCACCAAAACATTGACAATATCTATCACGGATATAAATGATATAGCCCCAGTAGTCACAACCACGACTGCTACAACACATGAAAATATAGACCATACAGCGAGTATAGTCAAGGTCGCCCACAGCGATATAGACA
>JAOZTH010000019.1:19757-22505 GCA_029939245.1 Arcobacteraceae bacterium | reverse complement strand
AATATTGACTAAATGATGAAATAGCTACAAACTTTAGATTGTCCTATGTCTACAAACTGCTACAATACGCTCATCTTGTCAAATCCTCCAACTCATCTTCTATAAACTTTTCTATCTGCTTTTGCGATGGTAGATTTATCTTATATTTTGATACAAAAAGATTGTTGTCAAGTCCTGCAGTGGCATACTCTACTTTTGTATTGTTTTTATTTGCACAAAGTATCAAGCCTACTGGGGGATTGTCATCTTTTGAGACTATCTCGTTTTTGTAATAGTTTAGATAAAAATTCATCTGACCTACATCTGTATGAGAAAACTCTCTTATCTTTAAATCTATTAAAATATGACATTTCAAAATTCTATGATAAAAAACTAAATCTATTTTGTCATGTTCATTGTCTATAGATATTCTTTTTTGTCTCGCTTCAAAGCAGAAGCCATTGCCAAGTTCTAGCAAAAAATCTTGAAGATGGTTTAAAAGTGAAGCTTCAAGGTCGTTTTCACTATATTTTACTTTCTGCTCAAGCCCTGTAAACTCCAAGATATATGGGTCTTTTATGATCTGCTGTGGGATCAAGTTTTCACTTGTATTTTGCAAGGATTCTATCATCTGCTTTTTGCTCAAACTTAGTCCTACTCTTTCAAAGGTTTGAGAATCTATCTGTCTCTTTAGCTCTCTTACACTCCAGTTTCCTTTGATAGTTTCTACCTCATAAAAGGCTCTTTTGGATTTATCATCAAGTTTTATAAATTCTACAAAATGACTAAAAGTAGAATTTCTCAAAAGTTTATCAACTGGTACTTTTAAAGATTGGTCAGTCACTGTCTGACCGATCTTTATATTTGATATTTTTAGTCGTTGAGTTACAGCTTGAGTAAGTTGCTTGTAGTTTAGATAAAACTGTCTATAAAGTTTCAAGTTTGTACTTGACATACCTTTTATATGTTTTAGCTTTGAAGTGATTGTAGAGATTATCTTATCTCCATAATTAGAACTATCAGAACCATTTTGTTCATACTCAACTATATAGTACCCTATCACCCAATTGCGCAAAGTCAATCCACTACTAACACTTCTTATAACATCGGATTGAATATTATTGTGTGCCGCATCTATATTATTTACAAGAGTATTTAGTGAGCTCATTGTTTCTGTGTCCATAGTATGTTGGTTTTTCTATACTTTGTAAATATTTTTAAAAGTTCTGTCATTTTGTTCCTTTTGTGATCATTTAGTATTTTATCGAAATTAACTTTTGTTTCCAGTCTTAAAGTTTGCATTGATCCTCCTTTGTCGTTTTATAATTTTTTCTATTATACCATATTTATATTAATCTTGCTATTTTATGTTTTAGAGATACCCCTTATATTTAATACAAAAATCCAAACAACCACAAAGGCACTCTGCCTGCCGATCCTATCTCTATATCGTCCAGCACTAGAAAGCTATCTGTCACACCTTGTATTTGTTTGCCTGTTTTGTTTTTGCCTCCTATCTCCACCGTGTATCTATCATCTATCAAAAAGTCGCCCTTTTTTGGTATAGTCAAGCTGTGTTTTGACCGTAGCATAGAAGCAAACAGCGACTCTCTCACGGTGCCTATGTGTGTATTTTCACAATAAGCATAATGCAAGTTTGTATTGTGTAGATATATTTTGTCAGGTTTTTTAAACATATTTGTAGCTTTTGACTTTTGGTTTATGATATTTAGCACACTTGCACGGTGCAAAAATCCCATATATCTATACAATCCTTTGTAGTTTTGTGGCATATTTAACATCTCTAAAAGTCTGTTCATATTTGGAGTGTATGGGTAGGACTCGCATATAAGTCGCACTAGCTTTTTCAAGTTTACAGCACTACTATATGTGATAGGATATACCGCTGGTATATCTACTTCTATGACTGTGTTGATAGTCTCGTGTAGCTTTAGGAGGTAGTTTTTTTTGTGTTCGAAATAAAACGGATAATACCCATACTTGATATATTCGTCAAATCTTTGTCTCAAACTAAATCTGTCTTTGAGTTCATATGCTATATCTATGTGGTCGGTCAATATATCGTGCAAACTAAAAGTCGGTAGCAATATGCCATCGCTAAGCTCCACAAACTCACGAAACGACAAGCCAGAGAAACTATATATGACTACTCTACGACTGAGATCGGCTTTTGAGTTGTCTATACTTATAGCACTGCTACCGCTAAATATGACTTGGATATCTAGTATGTCATAAATCTTTTTCAACTCTATCTCAAAGTTGTTGTATTTATGTATCTCATCTATGACAAGAAGCTTGCCGCCTTGTGCTTGAAACTCCTCCGCTATCTCAAACAGTGACGATATATTTATGATATCGGCACTAATATATAGTTTTTGAGAAAACTTCAGTGGTGAGTCTTTTAGGTGCTGTATGAGAAATGTAGTCTTGCCTACTCCTCTAGCACCCACTATGCCTATGAGTTTGTCGTCTAGTGTTGTCTCTTTGTGAAAATACCGTCTGTATTTGAAGCTGTTTTTGTGAAATATCTTTGCTTGTAAGTCTCGTATGTTCTCTAGCATATATGGTCCTTTTGATAAATTTTGACCTATTGTATCAAATTAAACTTACAACTCCAAAAAAGGCACTCCAAATTAAACTTTCAACTCCAAAAAAGGCACTATAAATTAGAGTTTCAACTCCAATCTTGACTGCTTTGTATATTTGTCTAGCTGTGCGTTTAGCTCCTGCTGGAGTGTCACTGGCGAT
>JAOZTH010000019.1:4789-19657 GCA_029939245.1 Arcobacteraceae bacterium | reverse complement strand
CTTTGTATATTTGTCTAGCTGTGCGTTTAGCTCCTGCTGGAGTGTCACTGGCGATCCTATCTCTATATCGTCCTTTTGATAAATTTTGACCTATTGTATCAAATTTAACTTTCAACTCCAAAAAAGGCACTCCAAATCGAAGTTTCAACTCCAAAAAAAGCACTTCAAATCGGAGTTTCAACTCCAAAAAAGGCACTATAAATTAGAGTTTCAACTCCAATCTTGACTGCTTTGTATATTTGTCTAGCTGTGCGTTTAGCTCCTGCTGGAGTGTCACTGGCGATAGTATCTCTATATGCGGTATCCAATACCGCACAAATTTTATCGCCTCTGCTTTGTATGAAAATACAGCAGATATCTCATAGTGGTCTGTATGTTTGGCGACTATGGTTTGGTGAGGTAGTAGCTGGCGTCTATCAAAATACTCTGCTACAGATATATCGACTTTGAGATGCACCTCTACACGGTTTTGAGAGAACCATACAGCTGCATCTTGCTCTATGATATCCACAAACTTTTTGTTGGGCTTAAATATCTTTTGGGTATTTTTGAAGTTTTTTATCTTTGTAAAGCTGTAGGTCTTGAGTGTACCGTCCTCATCGGCAGACAGATACCATATGCCATAAGTGTTTACAAGTTTATATGGATTGACTGTTCGTGGTTTGTCCTTGTATGTGAAGTTTATGGTTTGGTTTTTGACTATGGCTATGTTGATATCTGTAAACAACTGTGTGTTTTCACTTATATCCTCGTATTTACTAGCTTTGACCATGAAAGCATGATTTACTTTGGTATTTAGCAAATCCACCACAAACTCGCGGTCAAGCGAAGGATACAGCTCGGCTATACCGCTGATACTTGCGAAGTTGTTTATATCTTTGAAGCTAAGTTTGCCTAGATAATACGGTGCTAGACTATATCTGTCGTGTTTTTTTTCTATAGGCAAAAATACCAACCTTTCGTTGATATCACGATATATTGTGCGATATGACACTCCAAACTCTACTGCTAGCTCATCTATAGAGAAGCTGTCACCGTCGTTAAATCTAGTCAGTATCATGGCAAGTCTAGTGCCTATCTTGTCGTGCAATCTTGCCATATATTACTAGCTTTTATACCTTTGGTTTTAGTCTCAGGCTTAGGTCATCCAACAACCCCTTGTCTATAGGGCTAGGAGCACTTGTCAGCAGACACTGGGCTTTTTGTGTCTTTGGAAATGCTATCACATCTCGTATGCTAGTAGAACCAGTTAGCAACATTATCAACCTATCCAACCCCATAGCAAACCCTCCGTGTGGTGGAGCTCCGTATTCTAGAGCATGCAGCAAAAATCCAAACTTATCGTCCGCCTCGTCCTTGTCTATATTCATCAGCTCAAACACTTTGTCTTGGATATCTTTTTTGTGTATTCTTATACTTCCGCCACCGAGTTCGACACCGTTTAGCACTATATCATAAGCAAATGATTGGATATCTTCTATATGGTCGAAGTCGTCTAAGTTTTTGGGCATAGTAAAAGGATGATGCAGTGCCTTTGTCTTGCCGTCGTCTGTCTCAAACATAGGAAAGTCCACGACCCACAAAAACTTATAAATATCGCTAGGTATTATATCCATAAGTTCTGCTAGATGAAGTCTAAGTCGTCCCATATAGTCCCATACTAGCTTTTTCTCACCTGCACCAAAAAACACCACATCGCCTACTTGTAGCTGTGTTGCTTTGACGATATTGTCTAGGTCATCTGGCTCGAAAAACTTGGTCAGTGGTCCTTTTAACCCGTCCTCTTTTAGCTGAAAATATCCCAGCCCACTAGCTCCAAACTTTCTCACATAGTCCTCAAATCCTTTCATCTGTCGTTTGGAAAATATATTGTCGCCTCCGGGACATCGCAGGGCTTTGATACGATTTGCTTTTGTATCTTTGGCGATACTACTAAATATCTCGTTTGAACTGTTTGCAAATATATCTGCCACATCTACCATACTCATATCAAACCTCACATCTGGCTTGTCGCTTCCATATTTTTCCATAGCTTCTACATATGTGATCTGTGGAAAATTGTCCTCTATATTTATATCCACGGCATCAAATATATCTACTATGAGTCTCTGGGCTACTGCTATCACATCATCTTGAGAGCAAAAGCTCATCTCTACATCTATCTGTGTAAATTCTGGCTGTCTATCAGCTCTCAAGTCCTCATCTCGAAAGCACTTGGCTATCTGATAATACCTGTCAAATCCGCTGACCATGAGAAGCTGTTTGAACAGTTGTGGCGACTGTGGTAGGGCATAAAACTCACCACCATGTACACGGCTAGGGACAAGATAATCTCTAGCTCCCTCTGGGGTTGATTTGGTGAGGATTGGCGTATCTATATCTATGAAGCCTAGTTTATCAAGTGTATTTCTAGCAGTCAAGCTCACTTTGTGTCGTAGCTTAAATATGTTTGCCATCTTTGTTGACCGAAGTTCCAAAAAACGGTTTTTGAGTTTTATCTCATCGTTTACTTTGGGGTCATTTATATCAAACGGCATAGGCTTTGACCTGTTTTCTATGGTCAAACTATCTACTACTATCTCTATCTTGCCTGTCTTTAGCTTGGGATTTTCTAGGCCCTCTCCTCTGTATCGCACTACTCCTGTGGCTACTAGCACATATTCATCTCGCACAGTGTCTGCCGTCTTCCACGATAGCTCATCGTCTGTAGGGTCGCAAACTAGCTGCACCACTTCGCCTTTGTCTCGCAAGTCTATAAATATAAGTCCGCCGTGGTCTCTTCTGTTGTTTACCCAACCTGCTACTTGAACTTTGTTGCCTATGTCTGTTTGTGTGATATCTTCACAATATTTTCTACTCATCTATACCCTTTTTGTTATTTTATCTAAACTTGCTAAAACAAGCTGCTTTTTATGCATATCAAACTTTTTTGACTCAATATATCTTTGATCTTTTTGTATGATAACCCTGATATATAGTTGATATTTTTCTCTGTGTTTATGGCTTTTCGTATCTGGTCTGGTTCCATCAAGCCATCTACTATATTTAGTCGCAAAAATCCAAACTTTTGTTTGATGTATTGTATCTGGTCTCGTGATATACTGGTGCTTTCATTTGCTAGCACAAAGCTGTTTGTCTTGCCAAAGTCGGCTATATGTAGTCTAGTATCTACAAACAAAGGAGAAAATATATGCAGGTGTTTTAGCATAGTTATATCTACTTTTATATCACTTAGTCGCTGTGATTTGATAAACTCAAATATATTTAAAAACTGTTTGATATATAGTGCTGGTAGTCGTATCCTATCAAAACTATAGCCACTAAATACAAAACTAGTCTCAAACAACGAATGACAAACTATATTTGAAACATCGTTTTCATCGCCACTATCTATATCGCCAGGGTTTGGTATAAGTTTATCTATGTAGTTGCTATCTGTAGAGATATATATCTTGGATGATGGCTTGGTGTGTATGCAGTCAAAGTCATCAAATATATCGCCTGTCAAAAAGATTATGTGGTTATTTTTTTTGATGATAGTTTGAAATATATCCATAGTGATATCGTCGCAGATAAATCCAGATACATCTAGTCCTGTCAGTTGAAATCGCCTAATCTTGATACATGCTAACTCTAGATTTACAACTTTTATCCATGCTATATCTTCATCTTGTTTGATATCTGTTTGGTCTATATTTTGAGACAATATAGCATAAGCTCCACTGGCTATCGCTTTGGGTATATCGCCTTTGTCTATAGCTACAAACAGTGAGCCGTCCTCTACTTTGTCTATGTTTGTAGTCCATGTGGCTACTAGATTGATAGATGGTTTGTTGAGTAGTTTGGCATCTATGATATTGCATATGGTGTCTATCCGCATTATTTTAGCTCACTCCAGTTTTTGCCTATACTTACAGAACAAACCAACGGCACCGCTATAGGATATATATGTTCCATGATTTCTCGTATCTGGGCAGCTCGTATCTGGGCTACACTTTCATCTATCTCAAATATCAGCTCATCGTGTATCTGTAGTAGCATCTGTGTGTCATCGTTATCTTTAAACTTCTGTCGTATTTGTATCATGGCTAGCTTGATAATATCAGCAGCAGTGCCTTGAAACACTGTGTTTACCGCTTCTCGCAGATAGTTTGCTTCTTCAAATGGCCTGGCATCTTTAAGCGGAAAATACCTTCGTCGCCCTACTATCGTCTCCACATATTCATGCGCTTTGGCAAACTGCTTTATAGTGTCTAAATAATCCTTGACCGTGTCGAAACTTTCAAAATATTTTTGTGTATATAGCTTCGCTTCTTTGGTAGATATGCCCAAAGTTTGAGCCAGCTTCGATGACCCCATACCATATATCAGTCCAAAGTTTATGGTCTTTGCTATGTGTCTGTTTGCCGTGGCTTCATCTGTCCCAAATATCTTGATAGCAGTTTGCAAATGTATATCTTCGCCACTATTAAATGCCTCTAGCAGTGTGGGGTCTTTGCTAAAATGTGCCAGTATTCGCAACTCTATCTGTGAATAGTCTAGTCCTACTAGCACTGCTCCATCTTTTGCTACAAATGCTCGCTTGATACTTTGACCCTCTTTTGTCCTGGTGGGTATGTTTTGTAGGTTTGGATTTTTGCTGCTTAGTCGTCCTGTTGCTGTGCCTGTATGCACGAACGATGTGTATATTTTTTGGGCTTCATCTTTTAGACTTAGCTTGATAAACGGCTCTACATAAGTAGAGTTTAGCTTTTGTATCTGTCTATATCGTAGCAGTTTTGGCACTATATCGTGGTCGTCTGCCAGTCCTACAAGCACGGACTCATCTGTGCTAAATCCAGACTTTGTCTTTTTGGTAGGTTTGAGCTTGAGTTTGTTAAACAATATGTCTGACATTTGCATGGGCGATTTGATATTAAACGGCTCACCGGCTATCTCGTGTATATCTGCCTGTAACTCTTGCAAGGTAGCTTTGAACTCTTTGTTTAGGTTTTGCAAAATATTTTTGTCTATCTTTATGCCATTTTGCTCCATATCTATAAGCACTGGCACAAAACGAAACTCAATATCATCTGCTATAGTGCGAAACTTTTCATATGGTTTTTGTGTCCATTTATCGGCAAATATGTGGTATAGCTTGTAAGTCATCAGTGCATCTTCTGCCGCATATTCACATGCCTTGTCTATATCTATAGATGAAAAGTCGCTGCCCTTTTTGACTATATCTTTGTATGCTATCATCTCATGAGCTAAATATCGCCTGGCTATCTTGTCAAGTCCCACAGCTCCACTACTGTCACACAACCAAGCCATCAACATAGTATCAGCAAACAGATTTAGAGCTATATCAAAGTTGTTTTTGATTATGACGAAGTCATATTTGTAGTTTTGAAACACTAGACGGTGTCGGTTTAGCTTATCTATAGCAGTTTTGGCTGTCTGCTTGTCTATTTGCTCCACTACTCCTAGATAGCTGTGTCCCATAGGCACATAATATGCCACATCGTTGTCAAGACAAAACGAAAAGCCAACTATCTTCGCTGTTTTGCTATCTATATCTGTGGTCTCTGTATCAAATGCCACGATAGTATCGGCAGGTATATTGTCTATGATCTCAAAAAGTTTCTTCTCGTCATTTAACAGTATATATTTAAACTCCACTTTGGGTTTGGGTGTAGGCTCTGTGGTTTTGTAGTTTAGTCCGCTGTTTTGAAGTTTTTTTAAAACTGCTTTCATATCAAACTGCTCCAGTATATCCTGTATCTTTAAAACTGGATTTACCGATGGCAACTTCATAGTGTCATCTAACCTAAATTTAAAACAATTTTTATCCAAAGTTACCAGTCGTTTGCTCATAAATACATTTGTCTTGCTATTTTCTAGCAAAGTTTTGTGCCGGGGCTTTTGAACCTCGTCTATATTTTCATATATATTTTCAAGCGAACCAAACTTTTGTATCAAAGGCACAGCTGTTTTTGCACCTACTCCTGCTGCTCCGGGGATATTGTCTGAGCTGTCGCCTATGAGTGCTTGATAGTCGGTAAATTGCTCTGGCGATACTTCAAACTTTTCTATACAATACTGCTTGTCTATCTTTGTTTTTTTGATATGATCAAACAAACTTATATCGTGTTTGTCGTCTATGAGCTGATACAAGTCTTTGTCGTGGCTGACTATTATGGTGTTTATATCTAGGTCTTTTGTCGCATTTGCTATAGTTGCTATGACATCATCTGCTTCAAATCCATCTACGGCTATAGTAGTAAATCCCATAGCCTCTATCCATGATATGGCTACTGGCAGTTGCTTTGTCAAGTCCTCTGGCGGTGGCTTTCTGTTTGCTTTGTATTGTGGGTATATATCGTGTCGGAAGTTTCCGCCCTTGCTATCAAGAGCAAACACTATATAGTCTGTCTCAAAATCCTTGCCTATGTTTAACACAAAGTTCATAAAGCCAGTGAGCATACCAGTCGGGAAACTGTTTGAAGCGTATAAAGGCGGCAAAGCATGAAAGCTACGAAACAAAAATCCAAATGTATCTATGACTGTGATAGTTTTCATATGGTTATCTCTTTTTTTATCTCATTTGGATCAAACTGTTTTGAATTGTTTTCAAACGGATATTGAATATAGTATTTGTCTTTTATCATATAGACATATTTCGTACAAAATCCACCATCAAACACTTCAAACCGAAACAACACAGGAAAAGTTTTTTCTCCTATGGTTATATCTCTATACTCTTTTTCTACAATATCGCTGTTTAGGTCAAGCTCATAGATATTTTTGTAGTCTATGTTTAGCTTTAGTTTCGCTTCTACAGGTGAATCATTGTGCAAAAAGCGAGTGACAATTTTGTTGCTATCGCCCATATATATAACTATACTTATGTGGTCTGTAGGGCTTTCTATGAGCTTCTTGAGTTCATAACACAAGTTGTGGTTTGTGACTAGTTTAGCTTTTGGCTGATAATTTATATCAATATTGGCAAATGAAACATAAAGCAGTGATATTAGAAATATCACCAGCAAAACTTCTACTATCGTAAAGGCACCTATTTTTTTCCACATAAAGAAAATTTGATATCGGCACTTTCGCCCTCACCGCCCTCTTTTTTGTCCGCTCCTAGCGATATGATGTCGAAGCTTTCGCCTGACTTAGTGTAGATATAATCATTTTTCCACGAGTCTTGTGGTAGTTTGTTGTCACTAAAATAGCCATTTGAGCTATCTGACCCCAACAATGCTTTTAAGCCACCGTCTGGATACATACCGTTGTCTAGCTTATACATCTTGAGTGTTTGAGATATTGTATTCATCTGAATACATGTGATATCTCGCTTTGCGTTGCCTGCTTTTCCCATAAGGTTTGGCAATATCAAACTAGCGAGTAATCCTAGTATCAATATGACTATGAGTAGCTCCATCAAACTAAATGCATTTTTTGTGTTCGTAACTTTTTTCAAATTTATCCTTTTTTTATCATTTTATCTAAATTTTATAAAATTATGCTACAATAATCAAAAAAAGAGAAAATTTATGAAAAGATTATTTGGTACAGATGGTGTGCGAGGCAAAGCTGGCGAGTTTTTGGATGTAGCTACTGCTATGCGATTGGCATTGAGTATGGGTGTCTATTTTCAAAACAGCACCTCCAAACAAACAGGCAAGATACTACTAGGCAAAGACACTAGACGAAGTGGCTATATGATAGAAAATGCCATAGTGGCTGGTCTTACGAGTGTAGGATACGATGTCGTCCAGATAGGTCCTATGCCGACTCCAGCGATAGCATACTTGACCCAAAGTATGAGATGCGATGCAGGGATCATGCTCAGTGCCTCTCACAACCCATACTACGACAATGGCTTGAAGTTTTTCAACTGCAACGGCGACAAGTTAAGCGAAAGAGAAGAGCTGTTGATAGAGGATATATATTTTGACGAATCTAGCCACAAAAAGTTTTATAAGACAGGCAAAGAGGTCGGCAAAGCCAAACGAATAGACGATGTCATAGGACGATATATAGTATCTATCAAAAGTTCGTTTCCTATAAACAAAACTTTGTATGGTATCAAAGTTGTGCTTGATTGTGCCCATGGTGCGGCATACAAGGTAGGACCTACTATATTGAGAGAACTAGATGCCGACTTGATAGTGATAAACGACAAGCCAAACGGTATAAATATCAACGACCACTGCGGAGCATTGTCCCCTCAAAAATTGGGTCAAGAAGTATTGAAACACAAAGCAGATATAGGTATAGCACTAGATGGCGATGCCGATAGATTGGTCGTAGTAGATGAAAAAGGAGAGGCGATAGACGGCGACAAGCTCATAGCGACTATAGCCGTGAGCTTGAAAAACCAAGCTAAACTTATAAACGACGAGTGTGTCATCACTGTCATGAGCAACATGGCGATAGAAACATACCTACAAAAACACGATATCCAAACACACAGAACAGATGTAGGAGATAGATTTGTGCTAGCAAAGATGGCAGAGATAGGTGCGAACTTTGGGGCAGAACAAAGCGGACACATAATACTCAAAGATATTGCAAAGACAGGCGATGGACTGGCATCTGCTTTGGAAGTGTTGTCTATAGTCAGCGATAGCGACAAAAAGGTGAGCGAACTGTTCAATCCATTTGAACTTTCGCCTCAACTACTTGTAAATATAGATGTCCAAAAGAAGTTGCCATTAGATAGCATAAAAGGACTCAAAGAGCTACAGCAAAAGTTTGAAGATATAGGCTGTCGTGTTTTAGTGCGATACTCTGGCACTGAAAACAAAGTGCGACTACTCATAGAGGGTGAAGATGACGATATAGTGCAAAACTCTATGGACGAACTACAAACACTGCTGAAAAACGAACTATGCGGATAAAATTTCTCATATCTTTGTCTATATTTGTAGTGGTGTTTTTGATAGACCAATACATCAAGATGATTTTCGTAGATGGATTTCGACTTCCGGGTGAGTGTATATCGCTAGTGCTAGCATACAACAAAGGTGTGGCATTTTCTATGTTTGCATTTTTGGAGCATAACTTAAAATACATACAGATAGCTATGATAACAGGTATAGTCGTATATCTTAGCATATACAAAGAGCTTTTTAGCACATATTTTGTAGCTATAGGACTGATAATCGGTGGTGGAGTTAGCAATATATACGACAGGTTTCACCACATAGGGGTGGTGGATTATGTGTATTGGCATTGTGGATTTGACTTTGCTATTTTTAACCTAGCCGATGCGTTGATAGACTTAGGCATAGTCATAGTGCTGTATCAAGTATATATCCAAAAAGATAGCAAAGATGAAAACGAAAACAAACCAAAACCAAAGGAGACTAGATGAACGAAGAGATACTAGCATGTGACAATCACGAGTGCAAAGAAAAAGAACGATGTGAGAGATATAGGTTATACAAAGCAGGAGCCAAAGAGTTCAAACGAAACAGTGGCACAAAAGAAAAAGGCTGTGGCAAGTTTATCAAGATAATCAAAGAGACCAAAGTATGACAAAAATATTGTTGTCTATATCTCTGTGTAGTGTTTTGATTTTTGCTATATCTACAGATGATGAATATCACACTCATGACGATATAGATGGTTTAGTAGATAGCAAAACCAAGTCAAATATGACATATAGACAAATTATGTTGCAGTTTGCCGATGGCTATTGTGCTATACAAGAGGGATTGATATACCAAGATAAAAAAATCATAAAAGCAGGTGCCTTGATGATACAAGACCACCCCGCACCAAAGACCAAGCCGTGGAAAATTATGAAGCCATCAGACCAAGAGGGATTTAAGCAGTCGCTTTTGTATTATGACGAGCAGATACACAAAGCTGTGTATAAAATCGAACAATCACTCAAGACAAACGACTGGCTAAAGATAAACCAAAACATCCATGAGCTGTCAAAAAGTTGTATATCGTGCCATATGACTTGGCAAAACAAACCTATAAAATAGACAAAAAGGAGCTTTATGGCAAAAGTTATCATATTTAGCGGAGCAGGTGTCAGTGCCGAAAGTGGTATATCTACATTTCGTGACAGTGGCGGTCTGTGGGAAAAATACCGAATAGAAGATATATGTATGGCAGGGTGCTTGCAGACAAACAGGGAGAATACTATAGAGTTTTATGACAAACGAAGAGCAGACATAGAACACAAAAAACCAAACCATGCCCACAGACAGATCAAAGCTATCTGCGACAAATATCCAAACGATATCAAGCTAATCACACAAAATGTAGATGATATGTTTGAAAAAGCCGGCTGTGTAGATGTGTTGCATCTACATGGATTTTTGCGAGAAGTTGTCTGTCCTAGCTGTGGTTTCATAGCAGATATAGGATATGTCAAGTTAGCTAACTACCAAGAGCATTGTCCCAAGTGCCACGAGTTGTTGCGACCAAATATCGTGTTTTTTGGTGAGCCGGCACCAAAGTATAGCGATATGCACGACTTTTTAACAGGCTGTGAGCTACTAGTCATCATAGGCACTAGTGGCAATGTCATAGATGTTCGTATGCTATGTGGGTATGCCAACCGAACTATACTCAACAACCTAGAGCCCAGTGATGCTATAGACGATACAAACATAGACAAAGTGTTGTATCAAAAAGCAAGTGTAGCTATAGACGAGATAGTCCAAGATATAGAGGTGTTTTTAATTAATTTAATATTTTAAGGATATTATCAATTTTTTAAGATACAATACAAAAAAAGGAAAAATATGAAGTTAATAAAGATTTTAGCAGTTTTGTTGTTTGTGACAAATATGCTACAAGCAGTGGTTATCAAGCCATTTCAGGCAAATTTTAGTCAAGTTGTCACCAACACCCAAGGCAAAAAGTTGCGATATAGTGGTCGCATATATACAAACCAAGCCAAAAATATATTGTGGAAATACAAGACCCCTACGGTCAAAAATATATACATCACTACTACTAGAGTTATCATAGAGGAGCCTATGTTGGAGCAAGCCATATATACCTCGATAGATGGCGGACTTAGTATCAACGGTATATTGGGTAGTGCCAAAAAGTTAGGCAATAGTAAATATCGCTCAACTTTACAAGGTGTAGTATATACAGTCAAGCTACAAGGCGACAAGATAAAAAATATAAACTACAACGATAAGTTCGGCAACCATGTTTATATTGGATTTACAAGTATCCAGACAAACCCTACATATCAAAAAGGATTGTTTAAGTTTAGAGCGAAAAGCAACTACGATATCATAAGAAAATAGTCTATGATTTATCTTTTATATATATTTGTATTTATCATCGTCAATATCATCATATATGATAAATTTATCCAGCGAAAAAGACAGCTACTTATAAACTATCCTCTCATAGGTCGGTTTAGATATGTGCTAGAAGCCTTGAGAGAGCCACTTCGTCAATATTTTGCAAATGAAGACTTCTACGAATCAAAAGACAAGATAGACTGGGTCTACAATGCTTCGTATAACAAAGACGGCTATGTCTCTTTTGCTCCAAACCAACGACAGCCAAACCCTAAGTTTCTCATAAAGCACTCAAACATAGTTTATAACAACAACGAAGTCTCCGATGACTTTTCAGTAAAATTTGGAGAAAATTGCCCAAACCCATGGACTACTAGGTCTGCTATATGTAGAAGTGCTATGAGCGATGGGGCATTGAGCCCTGAAGCTACCAAGGCATATACCAAAGCATCGTATGATGGCAATTTTCCTATAAACACAGGAGAGGGTGGACTGACTACGAACTTCTTTTTCACACATAGAGACTTTACCGACAAATATATGGATATTATCACTCTAGGTAAACTAGACAAATATGTATATATATTGACTGCATATTTTATCAACCACTACACAGCGATAAGACTACTCAAGTCCAAGCATGTAAAAAAAGGCGAGATAGATACATATATATTTAACAGAGATGACTACACTATGTATCGCCCTGCATGGAGCAAACCACTAGCAAATTTCCCACAAACACCACCAGATGATATGCCAGATATCATATATCAGCTAAGTAGCGGACTATATGGCTGTAGAGATACACAAGGCAACTTTGACGACGAACGATACCAAAAGACCATCTCATTTTGCAAGGCAACAGAGATCAAACTAGCCCAAGGAGCCAAACAAACTGGCGGTAAACTAGTAGCATCGAAAGTCTCACCATCTATAGCGTATTTTCGTGGTATAGAACCACACAAAAATATATTTGCACCAAATAGATTTGAAAGTATCAAAAGCGTCGAAGATCTGTTTGATTTTGTAGCGAAACTACAGAAACTCTCTCAAAAGCCAGTAGGCATCAAGATAGTCATATCCTCAAAAGATGGCTTCAAACAACTAGCCCACGAGATGAAAAGGCGAGATGAAGCTGGCATAGCAGGTGTGCCGGATTTTCTCACTATAGATGGGGGCGATGGCGGTAGTGCTACAGCTCCGCTATATCTCATGGATAGAGTCGGACTAGATATCAAAGATGCCATACACATAGCAAACACTACTTTAACGGAGCTAAAACTCAAAGACAAAGTCAAGATCATAGCCTCGTCCAAGATACTCACTCCAGACGATGTAGTCGTCAAGCTATCGCTAGGAGCCGATATGGTAGGTATTGGGCGAGGGTTTATGCTAAGTGCTGGGTGCATTCGAGCGAAAATGTGTTCAGGAGAGGGAAGCCACGACTGCCCTATAGGGCTAGCAACACAGAAGCTAAGTTTGAGAAAATCATATCTCATAAGACGACAAGCGATCAAGATAAAAAACTACCACAAAAACTTACTCAAAGGTGTCAAGACAATACTAGCTATCATGGGCAAAAAGTCGCTAGACGAACTGCGTAGCGATGATCTAACCTTTGTGGACAAAAACGGCTTCATACACTCCGATATAAACAGATATTTGGACAAAAAAGTAGGTCAGCACTAGCCAATCTTGATACCAAAGCACACTCCGTGCTTTGTGTTGTGAGATAGTATCTCACCATCAAAACTATTTTCTATGATATTTTGTTTTTAAATAAAATATGAAGCAAGATAGTGAAACACAGACGACAGTTTAGGTTGTTTGGATATAATAACCTAAAATACAAGGAGCAAGAAGTGGTGACCAAAAAAAGACAAGGTATATTGACTATAGATATAGCAGTGCCTACAAAGACAAGCACAAAGACAATATCAATAGATCACAAAGCACACAAGGTCGCTAAACTTTCCAAAACACAGCATAACACGACCAAAGAGCTGAGAGATTTTTATTGGGCTTATGCAGATATATTGAGAGGTATAGGTGTCAGCGAAGCTGGATACGACCAGAGGATCATGGCGTTTATGGCTGTGAAACTTTTGGTCGATAACTCTTTGGTGGTGTTTGACTTTGACTACAGAAATGACTTTGGCTTAGGCGAAAATATATCAAAATACTCAAGTGATGATACCAAACAGACATTTCTAAATATCATCAAAGATATAGCAAACTTAGGCACAGCCCAGCTGAGATATTTTACCCAATCAAAAGAGCTAAACCCGGGCAAACAAAGCGAAAATATATTGGACTACATAGATCACGATCGCACTTTTGAGCTGTCACGATATATACTGGAGTTGCCTAGTCATTATCTCGAGATGGTGCTAGATACATATATCACCAAAGCTCACTTTGTGGATTGTCCCAAAGAACAATACAAAGACCTATACGAGACGACTATATCTCGTATGAAAAAACTCACAGGCGATCTAACTGGTCAGCACTTCACTCAAAAATCCATAATACACCTCATGTGTGAAACAGTAGTAGAAGATCTCAAAAACTCCAGCAGTCCTACACTGGCGATATATGACCCATCTTGTGGCACAGGTAGCATGCTCATGGAGGCATCATATTATTTGTCAAAAAAAACAAACAAAGATATAGAGGTATATGGACAAGAGATGCACGGACAGATATGGCTACTATGCAAGATATTTTTAGAGATATCAAACATACCAAACACTATAGCATATGGCAATACCTTGATAAACCCAGCATTTAAAAAAATCAACGGCAAAGACAGCTTTGACTTTATCATAGCAAATCCACCTTTTGGGGTGGATTGGAAGCACGACTACACACAAATAGTGGAAAATATGAGCTTAGATAACAACTCCAACTTCATATGTGTCAAGGACGACAAAAAGATAGTCACCCCTAGAAAGTCAGACGGTCAGTTTTTGTTTATGTTGCATATACTCAAGCTACTACAGATGAGTAAAAAAAGCGGTAAAAAAGCAAAAGCGGCGGTGATAAGCTCTAGCACATTGAGTAGCACAGGCAACGAAAGATCAAGCGAAGCAAAGATACGAAAAGCTATATTTGACACCCACTATCTCACAGCACTGATAGAGCAACCTCGTGCTATGTTTACAAATACAGATATATGCTCTCATGTTTGGTTTTTTGACAATAGTTGCACCCATAGCACCACGCAGCTGATACAAACTACCAACGACCAACAAAATCTGTATAGCCTACACCCCACAAACCGCGACAAGATGAAGCACTGCTACAGCCCACAAAATATCAAAAAGATAGTATCGCTCATGGACAAGTCAACAAAGTATATATCTACAAATATAGACACAGCAGACAAATACGATATCAATATATCACAACACATAGCCAAAAAACAGATCAAAAACACAGTTTCGCTGGACGAACTAGCCAGACAGATCAACGAAACTTTGGATTTATTGTGCCAAAGCAAAAGGTTACTATAGTGAATGTCAGCCCACAGATAGTGAAATATTTTCAAATATGGCAAAAAATGAAAGGCAAATATCTCGACTTTGATATAGGA
>JAOZTH010000019.1:2680-4689 GCA_029939245.1 Arcobacteraceae bacterium | reverse complement strand
ACACAAGATAAAACATCGCTACAGATACAGCAGATCATAGTCGAGTTTCTGGACTATTGGAGTGTAGAGTTAGACCTGTTGGCTCATCTGTATTCTCCCATGATGGACAAGATATATGAGCTAGGCGATGGTATGCGAGATAGGATATTTTCAAATACCAAAGACCCCTTTTTGTTGGAGCGATTTGATATGTGGCTACTAGAACACCAAGGCGACAATCCTATAAAAGATATAAAGTTTGAGGATATAAAGTTTGAAAATGTAGTATTGGCTAAAATCGCTAATAAAATAAGAGCTGGGGCAACACCATCAAGTAAAATAAAAGAATATTGGAAAGACAAAAACGAAACAGGTGGACTGCCATGGTTAGATATAAATAGAAAAGATTTTGAAAATCACAAAATAGATAGTTTTAGAAAAAAAATAACAAAAAAAGGCTATGAAAATTCATCCACTTGGTTAGTACCAAAAAATTCTGTCATGATTACTATTGGTGGGTCATTGGGTTTTGTGGGCTATAATAGTTTTGAAACATGCACAAATCAAAATATACTTAGTGTAGTGCTTGACAAGGATTATGATTATAAATATATTATACTCAATTTAGAAAATTTTTATAAGCACAATATCAGAAATTTAGACAGCAAATATGGTAATTTATCAAAAACAACAGAGAGTAAAAGGATTATACCTATACCCAAACCTACTAAATACAAAACATCGCTCGAGATACAGAAGCTACTAGCTAGATTTTTACGAGAGTATGCCACTTGGAGTAGTGACATGAAAAGATTGCATATAAAGATGGGACAAAAATCAGCACAGATGAGAGACCTACTTATATCCCATACATTTGGAGCAGATACATGATAGAGGAAGTATTGGACCAGATAGAGGAGTTTAACACCGCACAATACGACAAAAACATATCAAACAGCAAATCTAGACAAGAGACATATCTATATATGGACAGAGCTACGGCTGAAGATATGGCAGCATTTGTAGGTTATATCTTGAGAAGATTAGTCAAAGACACAAAGAGTATAGTAAATATACTAGACCCCGCTTTTGGTAGTGGCAACTTAACCTCGCATATAATTTTATTCAACGACATACCAGCAAAAAACATAATGCTAAACGACAAACAAAAAGAGTTCATAAACAAAGATATCAAGCTAAAAGATGCCGAGATTACATATTATGATTTTTTAGAAGATATGCCATACGATCAAAAGTTTGATATGATAATATTTAACCCACAGATAGGCGGAAACTATCCTTTGGGAGAATCACACCTCGAAAACAGTTTAAAAGTCCATATATCCGAGGATGGTATAGAAAACTATATCGCCAGTTTGGGTTTGGGTTTTAAATACAGTTTGACTATAGACGATACAGACAAATCTATACATATACACTCAGACACAGCTACCAAAGCAAAGATGACAGAAAAGCTCAAGGATATCAAGGTGCTGGATTATCATGATCTCTATTATAGTTCCAAAAGCTCAACCAAAGAGGGAACAGCTACAAATACAGTCAAGTTTAGAAACACTCTGTCTGATCTGCTCAAAGATAGCACCATAGTAGTATTTCATGGCGATAGCAAAACTTTTGAGAGTTTGTTTGCTGACTTTGACGAAGTAAATCGCTATCGCTCAGGGCTTCGCGCTGGTGATCTGTTTGTAGCTATGAAAAGTGGTATATCTATGACTAGTTGTTATGATAAAATACAAGATTATTTCAAAGCAGTAGACTGCGACCAAAAAGAGAAACAAAACACAAACCATGCAAAGCTAGATAATATATACACAAGTTTGGACGACACCTACGAAGAATCTATACAAACATATAGCCTATGCCCCATAGCACAAGTCGCCTCAACTGGTGGCGATAGCGATGATATAACCCAAGAGGACACAAAGCCACCACAAAAGCCACCAAAAGAGCAACTACCGTTTGCAAACTTTTTGATAGGCAAAGAGCAGATATACAAAGAGGACAAAGTG
>JAOZTH010000019.1:0-2580 GCA_029939245.1 Arcobacteraceae bacterium | reverse complement strand
GTTTATAAATTTTCTAAAGGAACAAAATGACAAAATATGACAATATATATTTCAAGATAGGACAGCCTAGCACTGGCAAGAGTTATGGATTTAATATCAAAAGCCTACAAGACACAGCCCAGTTTGCAAAGCTGACACCGCAGAGATACAAGATGATACCAGTATCTGGTGGAGTAGGCAACGAATACAAAGGACTACAAAACACAGACCTAGCTATATCTTATGATGTAGTCCAACACAGCATAAGACTGGGGGAGTTTCTCAAGTTTCTCATGAAAGCTATATTAAATCCAGCAGATGACTATGTGCTGTTTTTAGATGACTTTCACAACCAAGACATATCCTCTTTGTTGTCCGAATACACTCCGCTGTTTAAAGCTCAACAAAAAGTTGATTTGACAGATAAAGTAGATATACCAGATGACCTAAATATAGACGAGTGGCCAACTACCCAAGAGTTTATAAAGCGGTGGAATATGTTTGTCGATAGCTTAGACGATGTAGCTGTAGTGCCTATCACCAACCGTCTGTCTGGCGAGGATATCAAGCTGGTCTATCCGTCAAATTTCTATCTTTTTGGAGCAGCCAACTTCAACGAAAAAACCACAAACATATTTGCCGACTGGCAAGACAGAGCGACTATAACGTATATAGACCCACTAGAGCAGATGGAGCTGTTGCAAGACAAATATCCTAGCGATGAGTTTGTAGAGTGTGTAGTCTCTATCAACAACCATCTCAAAGATATATTGGAAAATGACCACGATATATATGATATAGAACGATACTGTTTTGGTATATGGAAGATAGTAGATGCTACAGACAATATCACAGAGGATAAAGAGGTGCAAAAAAAGCTAGTGAGATTTTTCTTTGGTATGATCAAAAACTCACTGATATACAACAACAAAAACAGTATGATAAACAACATAGGCAAAAAACTTTTGCAAAAGCTGAAAAACGATACCAAAGATAAGTTTAATACACTTTTTGAAAATGAGCTAAAAGGCGATATTGCTCATAAAACATTGCATAGTTTTGGAATATATGAAAGCTAATGTTTTTTGCTAAACAGATAAACAACAATATATATGTAGCTTTTACAGATACATCAGCACAAAGCAGAGAGCTACTCAAAAGCATACGAGACAAGCTGCCCAATCTCGATAAAGCGACTATCAAAAGTATAGAAAATTTTCTCAAGCAAAACGAAATCATAGACAACAATGCCAGAAGACAACAAGACTACATAAGTCATCTCAAAACATATATAGATATAGTCCATAGCGACAAATGTATGGTGCTACATATCTATGTCATACCAAAAGATTTTGATATAACACTAAGTAGCGATGACGATACAAATATATCAAGACTACAAAAGCTAAGCTTCGATATTTTCAAAGCCCACAAACAACTCACAAAGACAAGCAAACATGATATCAATATCACACAGCTGACAAGTGCCGAGAGCTTTATAGAGATGGAGCTGGAGTTTTATCTAAGTCGGCTAAATACTCTTTATGATTTTTTGCTAAACTACAAAAGAACCATAAGAGACAAGATAATAGTATCGGACAAAAAGGTAGGACACGAGATAGATAACCTAAATATACTAGAACCAAACCCACTAAAGATTTATCAGTTTGTCAAGCTATCGTATCAAAAGGATCTAGTAGTTTTTGTCTATAGTTTGATATCTTATCTCAAAAATACTATATTTGTGCTATTTAAAGAGTGCAAAAATGAGCTTGAACTTCAAAAAACTACAGACAAGATATATGACTTTTTGAGCAAAATATCATCGACCAATGCTATGAACTCACAGCAAATACACAAAGACAATCTAAAAGAGTTTTTCACAAGATACCAAAACTCCAAAGAGATAGTCAAAAACCCTATCATATACGAGATACTAAAAGAGATATTTCACAACCAACTAGAAAACAACACGATAACATTTCAAACCATAAATATGGCAAAGATGTTTGAAAAAGTAGTACAAAACAAACTTAACATAAAATATAAAGACAGACTATATATAGGAGACGAACAAGCAAGAAAATTTACAGGCAACAACATAGAATCCGCCGAGATACTGAACTATAAAAAACATTTGATTTTAAATCATGAAAATGGGTTTGAAATGCCACAATACCCTGACTTTATCATACGACAAGATGATTTGAACCATATTATCGATGCTAAATACAAGACAAAAGATAGACTATACAACGACTCAAATGCTTTCAGGCAAATCATAATATATGCAAAACTATTTAACAAAAACAAAGATATAAAAAATGTCAAAAAACTTCTAATCTATCCAGCTACTACAAAAATAGATATAGATAACTTCAAGCAACTAAAACTAAGCAATAGTGGCATAACTTTAGATGATGGAGTCAAATATATAGAAAATGTATTTAACTCTAGCTTAAACACTACGGAGCTAAAATATTTTGCTACACTCGAACTCTCTGATTAAATAGAATTTTATCACACAAAACCTATTTTCTCGCTGTCTTGTTCCTTGTGTCTTATCTCATCTACTAGCCTGTCGCATAGGTCTTTTGTGTC
>JAOZTH010000080.1 GCA_029939245.1 Arcobacteraceae bacterium | reverse complement strand
AACTCGTGGTCATCGCCGTGTGTTCATACACGACAACCAAATCACGATAAACTACCAAATCTTATCAAAATACAAAACCTCCAACAAAAGACCTAGATGTCAAAATAAATTGGCATCTAAGTCGCCCTCTTGTATTATAAACCTGCAAAAATCAGTCAAAGTTTCTATTTTTTTGCAAAACCATAGAAACTTTTATCTATTTTGGATAAAATGCGAAAATTATAAAAAAGGATAAAAATATGGATAAAATAGAAGTAAATGGTTCGACAGTTGATTTTTTCAAAGAGATTAAAGATGGTTTGACCATGTATTATTTTGATACGAGCAAGTGTGGTCCGCCAGACCCTATGGTCAATGCTATGGCAGGATTGAGACTTTTGGATGAAAACTCAAAGTTAGTGATGACAAATCACAAAGCCCCTGGAGGATTGTTTCCAAAAGTAGAACAAGAGTTTGATTATGAGATAGAAAACTTAAGCGATGGAAATGCAAAGATCACTTTCACGAAAAAACAAGGCTCACAAAACACTACAGACTTCACTCAAAACAGTTGTGGTGGGTGATAAACTGTAGTGAATATATCACAACAATTTGCCCCACCGTTTAAGCTAATATCGCCATTTTTTATACTAGGTATATCTATATATCTGTTGAGTATGGTTGCGTTGTTTGGCATAGATGTTGCAAATATAAGCATATATGACGGCTACACTTTATCGTGGGTTCATCTGTATCTACTAGGATTTGTCATGATGATTATCTTGGGGGCTTCGGCACAGCTTGTGCCTGTGGTGCTGGAGATAGGGCATTTTGCAGTTGATCTGTATTATGCTATATATCCGCTACTGCTTGTAGGCACGACACTCATGATAGTGGGGTTTTATACCGTGCCTGTGGCATTGCCGTTTGGTGGGCTTCTAGTGCTGGTGGCATTTGCTGTATTTATAGCTGAAACTATACTAACTATAGCGAAGCTAAAAAAACTAAATTTCATAATATCATCTGTGCTTATAGCAAATATGTTTCTGTTTTTTGGTATGATACTAGGTATTGTCATGGCGCTAGGATATAGCGGTATGATACCAGTTTATATCATAGCACTTCTCAAAGCACATATATATATGGTGCTTGTAGGCTATGTAGGCATCACTATTATGGGGCTTAGCTTGATACTTTTGCCTATGTTTTGGCTAAGTCATAGCTTTAGCTGGATATGGGTCAAATCTGCCGTAGCAGTGCTGACTGTATCTGTATGTTTGGCTGGCTTATCTGTATTTATAGACTATGTTGTATTGGATATCTCGGCATATATTTTGTCTGTGGCGGCATTTATGCTCTATTTTTGGCAGATATTTATCATATATCAAACAAGAGTGCGAAAAGAGAAGGATATATACTTCAAGGCTATGGTCTTTTCTTTTGTCTCGCTTTATATCTCTTTGGTGTTGTTGACATATAACTTTTTCTCTCCATCACATGATCTATATTTAGCTACATTTACATTGCTGTTTTTGGGTTTTATAGGATTTTTGATATCAGGTCATCTGTATAAAATAGTGCCGTTTTTGGTTTGGTACGAACGATTTTCACCACACGTAGGCAAAAAAAAGGTCCCCATGTTGGTCGATATGGTGCCAGAAAAAACCGCAGATATCCAGTTTTGGACTAGTGCTGTCGGTGTAGTCTTGGTAGTGTTAGGTATCGCTACTGCTACAGACAAACTCTATATCACTGGTGTTGTATCGCTCATAGTGGGTGCTGTAGTGCTACTGCGAGATCTGTTTTATATGATGAATTTCGACGAGAAAAATATCACAGACTTCTAAAGGTCACCTAAAATACAAAAAGCCACCATATGACAATAAATATTTGATCAAAGCTCCAAACACGAGAGCAAAGCACGATGTTATGTTTGCTATTTGTATAGCAGAATATAACTCATCTTAAGTTATGAGCTATAGAGATTTTAGATGTTTTGGAGCTGACCTATAACCACATCGTTTGACTCTAGAAACTTTTTGGTATCGATACTGTTTGTATGTTCGTATGACTTATCGTAGATTATTTTCTTGATACCACTGGCTATGAGGTTTTTGACACACTGACTACAAGGCTCGAGAGTCACATATATGGTGCCACCATCTATAGCTATGCCATTTTTAGCTGCCCATATTATAGCATTCATCTCGGCATGTATCTCGTATTGTTTTGACCACTCGTGGTGCTGGTCTGTATGTTTGCCGTCCCAATACTTATCGCAGTTGGTGTATCCTGGTGGTGTGCCATTGTAGCCTGTAGATAGCACTCTGCCATCTTTGACTATCACGGCACCTACCTTTTTGGATACACATTTTGATGCTTTTGCAAGCTCTTTGGCTATGTTTATAAAGTTGCTATCGGTCAGCATACTGTCTCGCTAATGCCCACATCCACAGCCATCGTGAGCTGGTTTGTCGCTAGCTGGTTTCGCTCCTGCTGTGCTACAAGCACTAGCTCCTCCTATGGTCGGCTGTATGGAGCTGTTGTCTGCTTGACTGTTTGCTATAGTTTGCCATAGTTTACTAGCCGCTATCATAAATCGTTTGGATGTCTCGGCTTCGGGCTGAACAAACACGATGGGTTTGCCAGTATCTCCAGATATACGTATGCTAGGCTCTATCGGTATATCACCCAGCACTTGTGTGTCAAACTCTTTTGCTAGCTCTTCACATGTGCCTTTGCCAAATATATCTGACTCGGTTTGACAACTAGGACAGATAAATCCTGACATATTTTCGACTATTCCAGCTATAGGTATGTGCAACTTTTTGAACATCTCCAAACTTCTACGGCTATCGTCTAGTGCTACATGCTGTGGAGTAGTCACATTGACCCCTACAGACACTGGCACACTTTGAGCTAAAGTCAGCTGTGCATCGCCAGTACCAGGTGGCATATCTATGACTAGCACATCTAGGTCACCCCATATGATATCTCGAAGTAGCTGTTCTATAGCTTTCATGACCATAGCACCTCGCCATATGAGTGCTTGTCCGGGTTCCATCAAGCTGCCCATAGACATAACCTTGACTCCATATGCTTCATACGGCACTATCTTTTGTCCCTGGATTTGTGGCTCTTTGTGATCAAGTCCCATCATTCGTGGGATATTTGGACCGTATATATCGGCATCTAGTAGTCCTACTTTTTTGCCTTGCATAGCCATAGCCACTGCTAAGTTGACCGATGTGGTTGATTTACCTACACCACCTTTGCCTGAGCTTACCATGACGAAGTTTTTGACTGTGGGAGCTATGTTTTTGCCACTTTGTGAGTTGCTACTTTGTTTTGGTGCTTGTGGTTTGTCTATGATCACATTTGCCTTTAGTCCCATAGATGCTAGCTCTTTGGCTATATCTTCTCGCAAACTTGCCTCTACTTCTACCGCTGACGATGTGATGACTAGCGATATGGTCGCTGTGTCGTCTGCTAACTCTATATTTTTTACAAATTCAAAGTCCACTATAGACTTCGAAAACCCTGGATAATAGACATTTTTTAACTTCTCTTTTATCGTATTTATATTTTTCATTTTGTTCCTTTTATGTTTTAAAACACTTTATACCAAAACAAACTTAATTTAAGCCAAAAGATTTTCCCAATCCATGAAATACAGAGGTTTTTAGAGGTGACCTATAGTGTAGATCGGCGATAAAATTTGCTTCAATTTTTTGTAAATATTATGTTAATGTAACCACTGTTGCACAACTTTAAGTTAGATTATGATATAATAACATACAAAAAAGGAAATATATGAACAAAAATATAGGAAAGATAGACAAAACTATCAGGATAGTAGTAGGATTGGTAGTCGTAGCGTATGGAGTATATGCTCAAAGTTTGCTAGGTCTCATAGGTCTAGTACCACTAGGCACGGCTCTTTTGGGTTGGTGTCCGCTGTATCCAGTGTGTGGCATATCTACAGTTTGCAAAAGTTGCGATGATGACAAAAAGTGCTAAATTTTAGCGAAAAGGATAGATGATGAAGAAATATATATTTATAGTGCTAGTGTTTGCTGTAGGATTGTCTGCGGTAGAGCTACAGAGTAAACTTAGTTTCAAACAAACGGTAGATAATATAAAAAAGAGCATAGAGAAAAATGGCTACACTATATATGCTAGTATAGACCACAAGAAAAATGCCAAGAGTGTTGGAGCATATAGCAACCGCTCAGTTGTCGTGATATTTGACAACCCAAAAGACACAGCTAGAGTCATGATGCATGATAGCCAGGTAGCATTTGATTTGCCACAAAAGGTTATGATATATGAAAATCTGGACGATGAAGTAGTAGTCATGTATGAAAAATACGATGACTTGAAAAAAACTTACGATGTCAAAAATTGTATGATACTAGATAGTATCACAAGAAAGATAGACAACACTATAAAAGGAGCGATAAAATGATAAAAAAGATGATATTAATTATGATAGTAGGAGTATTTGCGATGGCGGAATTCAAGACGATAAGCACTAGCGAGGTAGAACAGATAGTCAAAGATGGCAAGATAGCTATCATAGATATACGGCGAGATGAGGAGTTTAAGCGATACGGCACTATAAAAGGCAGTCATAAGCTGACATTTTTTGATAGTCGTGGTGCATATGACCCAGATGCTTGGATGGCAAAATTTACCAAGATAGTCAAGACAAAAGAGACGGCATTTGTGCTGGTGTGTGCTCATGCAAACAGGACCAAGGTAGTAGGCAAATTTTTGACAGATATAGGATATACAAAAGTCCAAGAGCTTGACGGTGGTATCAACTATGGTTGGCTTGACAAGGGCAAAAAGACAGTCAAATAGTGTCAGTAGTCCAAACTTTTATATAGTTTGGATAAAATAGCGAAAAAGTAGGACAAAAGTTGCAAAAACATATACGAAATTTCTCTATCATAGCTCACATAGACCACGGCAAATCAACTCTAGCAGATAGGATTATCCAGCAGTGCAAAGCAGTAGATGATAGGCTCATCACCGCACAGATGATGGATACTATGGATATAGAACAAGAGCGAGGCATCACGATAAAGGCACAAAGCGTGAGACTAAACTACACCAAAGACGGTCAAGAATATGTGCTAAATCTCATAGATACCCCAGGACATGTGGATTTTAGCTATGAAGTCAGCCGAAGCTTAGCCTCAAGCGAGGGGGCGATACTCATCATAGATAGCACACAAGGAGTCCAAGCACAGACTATAGCAAATGTCTATATAGCATTTGACAATGACCTAACCCTCATGCCAGTGGTAAACAAAATCGACCTGCCATCTGCTGATCCTATGCGAGTGCTAGAAGAGACAGAAGAGGCTATAGGTTTGGACTGCACCCACCACAACTTGATATCTGCCAAAACTGGTGAAGGAGTCAAGCAACTTATAGATGATATTATAGAGATTATTCCTGCCCCTCAAGGAGACACAGATAAACCTACCAAGGCACTCATATATGATAGCTGGTTTGACAACTATCTAGGAGCTTTAGCTTTGGTGCGAGTATATGATGGCACTATACAAAAAAACCAATCCATCAAGATGATAAACACAGAAGAAACTCACAAAGTCCTAGACCTACTATATCCACATCCTCTCAAAAATATCAAAACACAGCAGATACAGACAGGCGAGATAGGTATAGTAGTGCTGGGGCTTAAAACCACACAGAGCATAGTAGTAGGCGATACCATGACCGATGCCAAAAACCCTACGAGCGAAAGTATTAGCGGATTTGAACCAGCGAAGCCATTTGTGTTTGCTGGTATATATCCAGTGGATACAGATAGGTTTGAGGAGTTGAGAGAGGCACTCAACAAACTTCAGCTAAACGACAGCTCTATATCGTTTGAACCAGAAAGTTCTACGGCTTTGGGTAGTGGATTTCGCACTGGGTTTTTGGGTATGTTGCATATGGAGGTAGTCAAGGAGCGACTTGAGAGAGAGTTTGACCTTGATCTCATAGCTACTGCCCCTACGGTGGTATACAAAGTGCTACAGACAGATGGTGTGGAGCTATATGTGGAAAATCCATCGCAACTACCAAATCCGTCCAAGATAGACAAGATATATGAACCATATGTCAAAGCTACGATACTAGTGCCAGATGAATTTCTAGGCAATGTCATCAAGCTACTAAACGACAAGCGAGGTATCCAGACCAAGATGGACTATATCAACTCTCGTGTGCTTTTAGAATACGAGATACCTATGAACGAGATAGTCATGGACTTTTATGACAAACTCAAGTCAACCACCAAAGGATATGCCAGCTTTGACTACGATATCATAGATTTTCGCCCCGGAGACCTCAAGCGACTAGATGTGCTAGTAGCCAAAGAAAGCGTAGATGCCCTAAGCATCATCGTGCCACAGAGCAAAGCACTAGCACGAGGCAGACAGTTTGTCAAAAAACTCAAAGAGCTCATACCCAAACAGCTGTTTGAAGTAGCGATACAAGCATCGCTTGGTGGAGAAGTGATAGCCAGAGAGACAGTCAAATCCACAGGCAAAAATGTCACAGCAAAATGTTATGGTGGAGATATATCTAGAAAACGAAAGCTACTAGACAAACAAAAAGCAGGCAAAAAACGGATGAAAGCTATAGGCAAAGTAAATGTCCCACAAGAAGCATTTATGGCGGTTTTGAAGTTAGATTGATATTGCTTTATATAACCTTTTGTCATAGGTTATCTCAAAAACATCTATAGCTTAAAAAAAGGAACAGTTATATAGAGATTTTTCAGGAAATATTTTTTAGAAAGTTTGGACTTTGTCAAATCACCACGGCACTTTTGCTAAAGCAAAAGCGATTCTCTTGTTTTGTTAAATATTGTTTATCTGCGAGAAATTTTCAGCATATAGTGACAAAATATTGCACAAAAATATCAGCAGAGCTTGGTGCTTAACAAAAGACAGGATATATAAGACAGCCACCATGACCACCACACAATATATTTTATCCTTTTTTGTGTTGTATCGTTTAGAAATCAAAATTAGTTAAA
>JAOZTH010000079.1 GCA_029939245.1 Arcobacteraceae bacterium | reverse complement strand
TTTTAGATGAACTTCAAGTTAAACTATCTGAAAAAAATATCACTCTAGTAGTCTCACAAGATATGAAAAACCACATAGCTCAAGCGGGATTTGACCCAGTGTGTGGTGCACGACCACTCAAACGAGCTTTATATGATATAGTAGAAGACAGGTTAAGCGATGAGATACTAAAAGACCAGCTACAAGATGGCGACACGGCTAGTTTCGATATAAAAGATGACAAAATATCGTTAATCATAAGTTAAATATGGTATTATACAAAAAAGGATAAATATGAGAGAGATAAAATACGATGATATAGTCAAAGTCGTCAAAAATATGATAATACAATGTGGCACAGTGTTGCCAGTAGATGCATACAAAGCTATGCAAGAAGCTTATGAAAATGAAAAATCGCAAGTAGCCAGAGAGGTGCTAGCACAGCTACTAGAAAATGCAGATATAGCAAAAGATGAACAACGACCACTTTGTCAAGACACTGGTCTGGCTGTGTTTTTTGTAGATATTGGTGATGATGTGCGAGTAGTGGGAGGCAACTTGCGAGATGCGCTAGACGAAGCGACTGTGGCAGGATACAAAGAGGCATATCTACGAGCTAGTTCTTGTGAGCCGTTTAGTAGAGCAAACTTGAAAGACACAGTAGGATACAATCTACCTGCTATCGTGCATTTTGATATGGTGCCGGGCGATAAGCTAGATATATCATATGCAGCAAAAGGCGGAGGCAGTGAAAATGTATCGAGAGCCACAGTTTTCCCACCAGCAGCAGGTAAAGAGGGTATCATAAACTATGTCAAAGAGGTTATAAGCGATGCAGGAGGCAATCCTTGTCCGCCATTGACTGTAGGAGTGGGTATCGGTGGAACTTTTGAAAAAGCTTGTATATCATCAAAACATGCATTGTTTCGTGATATTGGTAGTATCAATGACGACAAAGAGATGGCAGATATGGAGCTAGAGATAAAAGATGAGCTAAACCGCCTCGGCATAGGAGCTATGGGTATGGGTGGCACTCAAACTGTGCTAGCAGTGCATATAGAGGCAAACCCTTGTCATATAGCATCGTTGCCAGTATCGGTCAATGTCCAATGCCACAGTAGCAGACATTCACACATAAGTATATAAGGAGTATATATGAGCAAAACACACAAACTAACAACACCACTAAACGAGACACAAACACGACAGCTAAACTCTGGCGATATAGTGCTACTAACTGGCAAGTTATACACAGCTAGAGATGCAGCACACAAGAAGCTTACCGACTTAATAGCACAGGGCAAGGAGTTACCATTTGAGATAAAAGGCAGTGTGATATATTTTGTTGGGCCCACACCAGCTAAACCTGGCGAACCCATAGGAAGTGCTGGACCTACTACTAGCTACCGTATGGATAGCTACAGTCCTACGATGATAGCAAACGGAAGTTTGGGTATGATAGGCAAAGGCAAACGAAACCAAGAGGTGCGAGATGCATGTAGCAAACACGGTGCTATATATTTTGGTGCTACGGGAGGAGCTGGAGCATTGCTAGGCAAAAAGATCAAAAGTTCTAAAATCATAGCATACCCAGAGTTAGGACCAGAAGCAGTCAGAGAGATAGAGGTGGTGGATTTTCCAGTAACCGTGATAAACGACTCACACGACAACGACTTGTATCAAATAGGCAGAGAGAAGTTTGAAGTCAAATAGCACCTCAACATAGTGGACAATCTCACCAAAGATATAAATATATTTCAAGGCATAGCTGTAGTCGTAGTAGCTCTGCTGGGTTCTGGAGTGTTTATAGTGCCGGCTATCGGTGCTTCTATATCTGGAGCAAACTCGCTACTAGCTTGGGTCTTGATAAGTTTCGCTATATTGCCTATAGCATATACTTTTGGGATATTTGGCAAGACTTATCCACACTTTGAGGGTAGTGCCTATTTTATACAAAAGACTTTTGGGAAAAATATAGGCAAAACAGTAGGACTGATGTATCTATCTATCATACCTATAGGTCCGCCTGTAGTCATAGTCATAGCTTCATCATATTTGACCTCTTTGGTGAGCGGTCTGTCTTTGGTCGTGGCATCTGGTCTTATGATATTTGTCATATATATTTTAAATCAATTTAGGTTTTCTATCTCCTCAAATATCAGCATGGTGGTGGTGTTTGTGATACTTTGTATCATAGCTATCATCACATATGCTGCTGTATCCAAGGAGACTGCTGTAGTGTTTGGGGCTTTTGACAATAGTTTTCTTGTGTCTGTGGGTATAATGTTTTGGTGCTTTGTAGGTATAGAAGCTATATCGCATATGTCAAGTGAGTTCAAAAATCCAAGCGATTTTTCCAAAGTAGCCATGAGTGGTATCGTCATCGTGGCTATCTTGTATACCTCTGTAGGTTTCGCTGTGCTGAAGTTTGGTATGTATGGAGATGAGACTACAAATATCCACTCGCTTATATCTATATTTGATGATATTTTGCCTGTGTATGGTGGCACTGTTTTGTCTATCGTTGGGTTTTTGATATGTTTGATAGCAGTGCATATATATGTGGCTAGTTTCACTAGGATATTGTATTCTTATAGCAAACCTACACTTACATTTCATCAGATACTAGTAGCCATATGTATCACTATAGCTACGACTACTGCTATGAAAATATATTATAGCATAGATATAGAGAGATTGATGATGTATGCAAACGGTGTCTTCGTGTTAATATATTTTCTAGTAGCATTGAGCGGAGCTGTGCTGTTTGAAAAGATAGACAAAGTCATAGCTATATTGTCTGTAGTTCTATTATCTATCATCATATATATCATAGGGTTTAGTATGGTTTATGCTGTGGGGGCTTTTGCTGGATTGTGGGCTGTGGGTAGTGTGTGGCGGAGTCTGGACACAGAGTAGATATTTTGATATTTTTGAAAAATTGTCTCTGTGTTGAACTTATTGTTTAAATAATATGCTCACAGCAAGGCAAAAATAGATATCAAAAATCATATTTTTCATCGTTGTGCTTTTTTCTCATGATAAGCTTATAAAATTTTCTAAACCCAAACTCTCTCAAGCTCAATCCAAACAGCACAAACCCTCCAAAGCTACTAGCAGCAGCCAACCCCACAGCACCATATGGAACTATAAGCAAAAGTGACAAAACTATATTTGCCCCCAAAGAATAAGCAGTGATGACCGCTGCTCGTTTTTGTCGCTCCTTGCTATATAACCATAGCATATATATCTTTGCCAAACCATACGGCAAAAGCCCTATCATATATGCCGACAATATATTTGCCGTGTTTATTACATCAACTATGTCAAACTCACCTCGGTGAAACAGTAGTTTGACTATGAAGTCGTCCAAAACTATACCCACTATAGTAGCTACACTCAATGCTCCTGCGACTAGATATGTGGCTTTTCGCATATATGTTAGTGCTGTCTGTTCCTCTTGTTTACTTATGTATCTAGCTATAGTAGGAAATATAGCGATAGAGACTGCTACAGAAAACAGAGCAAAAGGTAGCTGAAACACACGGTTGGCATAATACAAGTAGCTAATAGTCCCAAAGCTCAAAAACGACGCCAGAAATGTATCCAAAAATGCCGACAGGTGAGAAGCCGAACTACCAAAAACCGCAGGCACAAACTGGCGGTAAAACTTGCTGTGTTTGTATCTGTTTTTTGCTTTTTTTATGTTGGTCGTCCATACTTTTATGTTTAGGTTTTTTATAGCGCAAAGGTGTGCAAACACTTGTGCAAATCCACCTACTATGACGGCGAAGCTTAGATAATATACTATATCTAGTTTGTCGTGTTGTCTCGATATGAGCAAAGCCGTGATGAGCGAGATATTGAGCAAAGCCGTGCTAAAGGCCGAGGTGGCAAAGTGTTTGCGGTATTGGAGTATGGAGGCGAAAAATGTGACGACAAATATGAGAGGTAGATAAAAAAAGCATATAGCCACCACAGGCGATGCCATATCTATAGTTGCTTTGTCAAAGCCTACGGCTATGATAGTAGTAGCCACTGTGCTAAACAGAGCGACTACTACAGACAAAAACAGTATAAAGCTAAAAAATTGCCAAAATATCACAGTCCCAAACGATATTTTGTGTTTGGAGCTAGAAAAAGCAGGTATAAATACTTGTGTAAATGCTCCCTCGCCAAAAATCCGCCGAAACAAATTTGGTAGCTTAAATGCTACGAAAAATATATCTGTATATATATTTGCCCCAAGCACAGATGCCATGAGAAGGTCTCGCCCAAATCCAAACACACGAGATACCAGTATGCCAGCTGTGTTTGTCCATATATTTTTGATCATATCATATAAGCCGACACGATATCAAGCTTTGCGATATACCTATGTCGTGTGTGGCTTTGTCTATCACTAGACCCGCTTTTTTTATAAGTTTTTGTAGATCGTGGTAGCTAAACATCTTGCTGTAGCCGTTTGCCATAGTGGTAAAATACGGCGATGTGTTGATGATACAATAGGACGAAGTGACAAATCGCTGCTGATCCCAAAGAGGTTCAAGTATAAATATCTTTGAGTTTTTGTCCATATGTGTCGTGATATTTTGCAAAATTTTGACTATGTTTTTGTCATCAAAACAGTCCAGAAACTGACTCATAAAATATATACAAGCACCATCTGGTAGCGATGTGCTATCGCCCAACATATCGACCGAGCTATACGAGACACGGTCTGTGAACTGGTGCTGGGCTATGTTTTGTCTTGCCATATCTATTTGCGATGACAAGTCGGCTATGGTTATGTGAGTGTGCTGTGTATTTTGTGCTAGTTTTATAGCAAATTTACCTGTGTTGCCCCCTATATCTACTATATGTTTGGGTTTATGGTCGCCAAATATACTGACGACCTTTTCAAATGCATCACTAGAATAAAAGTGGTCAAACTCAAACCAAGCCTTTTTTGCTTTGGGTGGTAGCTTTGATAGCACTGGATATATCGTCTCGCTGTCGCTGAAGTTTTGTAAGCCAACTGGCTTGGCACTTTTCAGCGAGTCTTGTAGGTCAAAAAGTCCTTTGAAATTTACATCGTGGTTGAAGTTCATATTTACTTTCGTCATCTCATCTTTTGCTAGAAAATAGCCCGTCTTTGTGCTACGATATTTGCCATTTTTTAGCGACACTATATCAGCACTGAGAGAACTTTCTAGCAGAACTTTAGTAGCATATATGGATATATCAAGAGCTTTTGATATATTTTCTATAGTAGCACCTATGCTGTCGTGGTCTAGCAAATACTCCAGCACTCCCATATCTCTCATGGCTTTTGCCACTTGAAATACCACAGGAGCGAAAGCTATAGTTTGAGCATGATGCAAAGCCTCTAGTGGTGTTTTTCTGTCGTTGTCTCTCCATACATTTTCCATAACATTTATTACTTTTTTGTTGTGTTTGTTATGTTATACCAGTCAATATTTCTAGAGATATACATGACCACCGCAAGCACCACAAATAGCATAATCATACCCAATATCAATGCATAATCTTGCATCTGTAGTAGTTGATATACAAAAATATAAAACAGACTTAAAATTCCGAAAAGTGACAATATAGCCTTCCGCTGTCTAAACACCGATATAGAATACAAAACAACAGACAATATAGTAGCCACCGATGCCACTAGATATGCCATATCAAACCCTATATGCTCAGACAAAGATATAAGCAATCCAAAAAACAATACCAAACTCGACCCTACTAGTAGGTATTGTAGCGGATGGATTGGTCGCTTCCGAAACACTTCTACAAAAAAGAATGTGATAAATGTCAATATGATGATAAGTAGTCCATACTCTACAGCTCTGTAGTTTTTTTGATATATATCTACAGGTATTTGTAGATCTACACCAAAAGCAGACACATATCTGCTGTGACTGTTTGACTTTTGACTGTCGTGGCGGTATTGTTTAGTTTGCTGTTCGGCACCTTGATAAAGCCTCTGTATATCTTCGCCCAAAAACTTCTGTGGGTATGGTCTGTTTATATCCACTACTTTCCAAGTAGCCGTGAAGCCGTCATTGTCTATATCTCTCGTAGCAGGTAGAAAATCGCCTATGAAACTAGGGTTGTCCCAATTTGACGATAGATGGACTGTCGTGCTTTTGCCATAAGGTAGAAACTGTATAGAGCTGCTACCACGAAGTTTTATATCTAAATTAAACTCATAACTATCTTTTGTTTTGTCAAGACTGGCAGAAGTGCTTACACCACTAGGGATTGCTTTGCTGACTTGAGATAGCTTGATACCGGGCTCAAAGTATTTTTCTGTGTCATTTATAGTTATCTTGATCCTATCTTCGACTCCTCGTAGATCACTGATACCATATGACATGGTAGCTAGATCATACCGTATATCTTTGTCTAGTATTTGCCACTCTTTTAGGTCTATCTTTGAAAATTTTCCAGATATATTTAAGCTACTGTTATATACCACCGCCTCATATATACCCCTGTATCTTATAGATGGTTTGATATCGCCTTGTATATTTAAAGTATCTGGCAAAAGATGCACAAACCGCAGTGTCTTTTGTAGCTCTTTTACTGTTTCTGTTTTGTCGCTGTTTTTTATCTTTTTATCTTTGTAACTCCAGTTGTATTCTATGTATGGCACTGTGAGTATGGGGCCTTGTAGGACTTGTGTTTTGCCCCAAGTGTTGTGTATCTCATCTATAGCTTCGGTTTTTGTGTCGCCCCTGTCCTCTATCAATCCACCTATCATGGCTAGTCCTATAGTCATAACTATGAGCAAAAATCCGATGATCAATAGCTTTGACCCTATAGTCCATGTTGTCTTTATAGTATTGTGATCCAATATATTTTTGTCTTTTGTGTCCATGTCGCACCCCTTTTTGTGATATTGTATCTTTTATATATAAATTTTGAGCCGGTCTTAATCTTTTTTGGTATAATGCCTATATAGGGCACCTCTAAAAACCTCTATAGCTCATAGAAGGAGCAGTTTTTCACAGAAACTTTTACAGGAAACATTTTGCAGGAAACATTTCACTTTGTGAAAGCGATTCTCT
>JAOZTH010000078.1:4579-7208 GCA_029939245.1 Arcobacteraceae bacterium | reverse complement strand
AGTTCAATGACTCAACCCATATAAATTCCATACCAATATCTGGTATAGTCCAGTTGTCACATCCCATTTTATAGCTATCTAACAGCTTCTTGTTTTTATTGTTCATTATATCCAAATTTTCCTTAAACTTCGCTCACTCCATATACTAGTAACTAGAGACTGGAGACTAGTATAGGAGTACACGGTGCGACCACGAGCTAGGGAGCGACAGACAGGCTTTTGCCTGTCAAGCGATAGCACGAGTGAGACATCTCATCAACTACTTCAATGTTTTGTATAACTCTCTAGATCTGTCAATTTTGCCATCTACATATATAGTAGGAGTGCCAGATATCAAGCTATCTCCTGCAATCTTCATATCGTTTTGCAGTGTGTCTACGACAGCTTTTTCGTTGATATCTTGCATAGTCAATGTAGTGTTGAGTGCTTTGTTAAATGCATCTAAGACTTTCTGATTGTCTGTGAGTTTTGGGTCTATGTTTGCTTTGTATGTCTTCATCTCTATATCATCTATCTTGCCGTCTTGGTGTAGCTTGATCATACCTTGTGCTATCACCATAGAAGTAGGGTGGATACTTACTAGCGGAAAGTGATAATAATACAGCGCCACTGCTTTGGGATTGTCTCTCACATACGATATAACTTCTGGCACATATCCCATACAAAACGGACACAATGGGTCAGAAAACAGCACCACCTTGTGTTTGGCATCTTTATCTCCTGCTATTAGGTGGCTGTCGGCATATATTGACTGTGGTAGCTGGACTTCAATCTTGTCTTTGTATGACCTACTAGTCTTTGGGTCAAACAGCTCCGTGGTGATAGTGTCGCCATCGCTAAACAATATATCCTTGGTCTCAAACTGCTTACCTTCGTTTGATAGCTCTAAACTTAGCACATATACATTCCAGCTACCTACTGCAACTTTTTGTCTGTGAAATATCTTTATACTTTTCATATCCAAAGTCGTAGTAAGAGATATTCGTTTTTTCTCGAAGTTTATGATATCTTCATCGCTCATAGTTCCACTGCTGCTTGGTTTGGCCGTAGTCTTTTCTGCACTGCTGGTTTTTGTGACTTTGTCGGTTTTTGCAGTCCCGTCTGTCATACATCCGCTTATACTTAGTGCTAGTAGCACCATACATATATTTAATAAAATTTTCTTCATCTTTTTTCCTTTTTGTTTTTCTGTTTGTCAAACACTCTGTCAAATATCTTGTCTATATTTTTGGTATAATACCCATAGTCAAAACACTCCTCTATCTTTTTTTTGCCTATGTTATCTACTAGCTCCTTGTCCTCTAGGAGATATGCTAGATATAGCGAGTTGCCATCTTCATCTATAGGGCTTTTGCCCTCTTGTATTTTGTCCCACACTTTCATAGCATTTCGCTGGACTATCTTGTATGCATATTCTCTGCTGACCCCGGCTTTGGGTAGCTCCAACAATACTCTTTGAGAAAATACAAGTCCGCCCGTGAGGTTCAAGTTTTTGAGCATATTTTGTGGCAGGACTGTCAAGTTTTTTATGACATTTGTCATACGGTTAAGCATAAAATCACAAGTGATAAAACTATCAGGCATCCAAAATCGCTCTGTAGAGCTATGAGATATATCTCGTTCGTGCCATAGTGCCACATTTTCCATAGCAGGAGTGGCATATGCTCTTATTATTCTCGCCAACCCTGTGATATTTTCTGTCAGTATCGGGTTTCGTTTGTGTGGCATGGCGGAGCTGCCTTTTTGACCTTTGGCGAAATACTCCTCGCACTCATATACTTCTGTCCTCTGCCAGTGTCGCACTTGCACAGCAAACTTCTCTATAGTAGAAGCTAGCAAAGCTAAGCTCGTAGCGACTCTGGCATATCTGTCTCGCTGTATAACTTGGTTTGATATAGGAGCTACATCCAGCTCCAACATTTGACATGCTATCTCTTCTAGCTCTAGCGGTGAGTGGGCGAAGCTGCCCATGGCACCAGATATTTGTCCTACCGATATAGTTTTCAGTGCTAAGTTTAAGTTTTCTATGTGGCGTTTGAGCTCATCATACCAAACCGCTAACACCAAACCAAATGTGATAGGTTCTCCGTGTATGCCGTGACTTCGCCCTACCATGAGTGTCATCTTGTGTTCTTTTGCTCTAGTTTCTATGACCTGCATCATCTGTCGCACATCTTCTATGATAAGCTCCATAGATGACTTTAGCTGAAGTGCTACGGCTGTATCAACTGTATCGCTACTGGTCATACCGTAGTGAAACCATCGTGATTCGTCTCCTAGTGAGTGTGCTACTGAGGTCGTAAATGCTATGAGGTCGTGTTTGGTCTGCTTTTCTATCTTGTCTATCTCATCTATATCAAATGAAGCATTGTTGAGTATCTTTTCTGTATCGCTGTCGTCTATGAGTCCTAGGGTGTTCCATGCCTTGACTACTGCTAGCTCTACATCTAACCATGCTTGGTATTTGGCTGTCATGGTCCATTTGTCGCTCATGATTTTTCTCGAGTATCGTTCTATCAATCTATATTCCTTAAAAGTAGTTTAGAGCTATGCCGCCTGTTAGGCTCAAAATGATCGTGATGATGATGGTAAGCTTGTCGTCTATCGCTTGAGTTATCTGCCATCTGCT
>JAOZTH010000078.1:0-4479 GCA_029939245.1 Arcobacteraceae bacterium | reverse complement strand
GCCACTAGGCAATCCTATCATCACTTCCATATCTACTATGTCATCATCTATAGTAGCATGACAAGCCACAGGAGCAGAACATCCGGCACCTATTTTAGCTATGAAATCTCTCTCTAGTTTGGCACATATATATGAGTTTTTGTGGTTTAACTTTTTTGCCACTTTTTCTATAAATTTATCGCCAGATATTATCTGTATCCCTAACGATGCTTGACCCATAGGTGGTATCATATCAACAAGGTCAAACTTTTTGGTATATGGTATATCTTTGTGTAGTTTTAGTCTTTTGAGACCGATATATGCTAGGACTATAGCATCGTATTGACCGTCTGCTAGCTTTTTGAGTCTCGTGTTTATGTTGCCTCGCAACTCTTTGGTCTGGATATCTGGTCGTAGTCTGTGTAGCTGCATCTGCCTTCGTAAGCTTGTAGTGCCTACAGTAGCACCATGTGGCAAGGCTTTGAGACTTTTGTATTTATGAGACAAAAATATATCTCTTTGGTCTTGTCTTTTGGTGATAGCAGATAACTCTAAACCATCTGGCATATATGTCGGCACATCTTTCAAGCTATGCACTGCCATATCGGCTTTGCCATCTAGCATAGCATCTTCTAGCTCTTTGGTGAAGTGTCCTTTGCCACCGATCAGCGCTAGTGGTTTATCTAGTATCTTGTCACCTTTTGAGACTATCTTGTTTAGCCTGACCTCTATATCTGGATATAGCTTTTGTATCTTTGCTTTTATGTGATTTGCTTGCCACAGAGCTAGTTCACTGGCTCTAGTGGCTATAGTGATGGTCTGCACTACTTGAACTTCTTGTATGCCGATCTTGTCCTATCTTGTTTGCCATCTACATATATAGTAGGAGTGCCTTGGATACCCATATCATCTGATATACTTAGGTCTTTGTCTAGTCTATCTTGGATAGCTTTGGTGTTGATATCTTTTGATGTGAGCTTGACTCCTAGCTTTTTGTTTATACCATCTAGTATCTTTTTCTCGTCTGTTTCTCTTGAGTCAAACTCTGTTTGAAAATTTGCTTGGTATATCTTTTTGGTCAAGCCATCTATCTTGCCATCTATCTCTAGCTTGATCATCGCTTTGGTTATAGTCATGGCAGCTGGGTGTAAGCTTTGCAATGGCAAGTGAATATAATACAACGCTGTGTCTTTTTTCTCTTTTATCTCGTCTATAAGTCCTGGTAAATACGGTATACATGCAGGGCATAACGGATCTGAAAATACTGCTACTTTGTGTTTGGCATCAAGTTTGCCTGCTATGAGATGCTCTTTGGTATAGTGTTTGCTACTAAGCTCTGGAGCCATAAACTCCTTGTAATTTGTAGCGGTTTTTATGTCATATAAGTCCATGACTACAACCGAACCATCGGTATATAAAGTATCTTTGGTAGCAAAGTCGCCTTTGGGCGATATCAACTCCAAGCTCAACACATAGCCAGTCCAGCCTTTGAGCGGTAGCTCCTTTTTGCTATGGACTGTCATCTTTTTGATCTTCAAATTTGTAGTAGAGACTATCCTAGTCTCCTCAAACTTCAACACTTTGTCGTCTAGCTTTGTAGTGCTTTTGGCACTACAGCTAGTTATCGCCAATACTCCTGCTATCATCAATAACTTCAACATCAATAATCTTTTCATCGTTTTTTTCCTTTTTTTTAAAATGTTTAGAATTATACTCAAAGTTTCTAAAGTTTGTCTGTTTTTTGGCAAATAAGCCAAAAAGGATAGCCATGACAACATTAAACTGCAACAATATACCCACAATATCGGTAAAAAACCCCGGTATTATCAGTAGCACAGCACCGACTCCACTGCCTAAACTACTTTTTAGTATTTCTTTGGCTTTTATATCGCCTTGTCTTATGCTTTGGAGTTTTGGACCTAGTGAGTATTTGACACCTTGTAGCAAGTATATACCAGCAACTGCCGAAAGTATAAGCTCCATAAATGTGCTAAATCCTCCCAAATATCCTATAAACCATGACGACACCATAACCTCTACAAACACAAAAAGCAAAAAATATATCATCTATCAACTCCTATGGCTTGAGATATGTTACAGTAGCCGTCTGCTTTTAATAGCCTTATAAGCTCACGGTTGATATGGCGACACATCTGCGGTCCTTTGTATATTAGCCCCGTGTATATTTGCACCAACCCAGCTCCCGCTTTTATCCTCTTGTAAACATCGTCAGCACTACTTATACCGCCTACACTTACTAGCAAAGTTTTGCCGTAAAACTCTTTTGCGATCGTCTCAAACAGCTCATATGCTTTCTCTTTGATAACCTCACCAGATAGACCGCCTAAATCTTTTGATAGCGATGTCAGACTATAGTCAATACTAGTGTTTGTAGCTATGATACCACTACAGCCGTGTTTTATAGCAGTTTGACATATATCTATAGCGGTAGTTTTGTCTATATCGCAAGAGAGTTTCAGTAGTATGGGCTTAGCTGTAATGTTCGTGGCTTTTGCAAACAGTTCTGCTACAAATGCTTCGTTTTGTAGGTCTCGTAGATTTGGTGTGTTTGGGCTAGATATATTGATAGCTATATAGTCGCAACTATTTTTAAACTTTTTGACTAGATATAAGTATTCCTCTATAGTGTCGCTGTTTGGTGTGGTTTTGTTTTTGCCTATGCTTATACCTATGGGTATATCTGCTGTAGTTTTGGCGATATTGTTTAGCATATTGTCAGCACCTTTGTTGTTGAACCCCATGGCATTTTGCAAAGAATTTCGCGACTTTATACGAAACAACCTGGGCTTTTCGTTGCCTATTTGAGCTACTTTTGTCACTGTGCCCACTTCACTATAACCAAAGCCTAGCATATATGCCCCACCTATCATGGTGGCATCTTTGTCAAATCCAGCTGCTAGACCTATGGGATTTTTGAACTGTTGGTTAAATATATTTTGACAAAGTGCCTCATCATCTACAAAATACCTACTAGCAAAAAAGTTTTTAGATGGCCTAAATCTAGCAAAAACTCTCAGCAAAAACTCTACAAAGTTATGTGCCGTCTCTGGTGGTAGCACAAACAAAATCTTTTTTATATTATCATATATCATCATAAAACCTTTTCAATATCAAATCATAAGAGATATCGCCACGGAAACTATTTTTCGACACCGTAGCTAGGAAACTTATAGTTTTTGACATCTCTATCTTTGTCTCGTTGTGAAACAACAGCAACGATATGCCCATATCCAATGTGAGCTTTTGATGCTCGTCATTTTTGCCCATATATCTATGATAGACCGCTGTCTGCTCTTCAAACAAAAAAACAGGCAGTTCGTTTTCTTGTCCGTATGGTTTGTGACTATCTATTGTATCATAAAGTTCTTTGTCTATATCATCTATAGTCAATCTCATAACATATTTGCTATTTGTAGGCAGAGCTGGCTTTGGCAAGTCATCTATAGTGTCGTTTAAAATTTTTGTAAATCTATCTAAGTTTTCTACCGCTACTTCTACTCCAGCGGCACTTTTGTGTCCGCCGAAACCTATAGTCTCGCTCTTTGCTGTATCTATCAAACTATATAGATCCACATCACCACTAGCTCTAGCACTTGCTTTTGCTCTATCGCCTTTGATATTAAACACAAAAGCAGGTCGGTCAAAATTTTCACTCAATCTAGCGGCTACTATACCTAGCACACCCTCGTGATAATCTTGACTCGCTACTACTATGACACCGTGTCTCTCTTTGACTTGTGCTAGACAACTTTTGTATGTGTCGCTTTGTATCTTTTTTCGCTGATCGTTTAGAGATACTAAGTTGTCAAACAATCTTTTCGCTTCTGTGCTGCTTTTTGACAGCATAAGCTCCACTGCTATGCTAGCATCTGCTAGTCTGCCGGCACTGTTGATAAGCGGTGCTATACCAAATCCTATATCTACTTCATCTATAGTTTGTTTGCCTATCTTGTCTATAAACAGTTTCATAGCAGGTCTTTGGCTTTGCGGCAATCTTTTTAAACCGTATCGCACTATGGTTTGGTTGATATCTAGCATAGGCATGACATCTGCTACAGTCGCCACGGCTACAATATCGAGAAAATCAGTCATAACTATATTTGTATTTAAGCTTTTGTTGATACTAGCACACAGATACCAAGCGACCGTGGCTCCGCATATATGTTCGCACGGAAAACTACACTGCTCTTGTCTGGGATTTACTATAGCAAAACACTCTGGCAAGACAGACGGAGCTGTGTGGTGGTCTGTGACGATGAGGTCTACACCTTTGTCTTTAAGTATAGTGGCACTCTCGTGTGCTGTGATACCGTTGTCTACTGTTATGACTAGTCCGCTGTGTATGTCTTGGACTATTTTGGGCGATAGTCCGTAGCCGTGTTTAAAACGATTTGGCACTATCCACTCTATCTTTTTGCCTATTTTAGTAAAAAACTCTACCACTATGGTAGTAGATACGACACCATCTACATCATAATC
>JAOZTH010000077.1 GCA_029939245.1 Arcobacteraceae bacterium | reverse complement strand
GCTACTAGAAAATAGCCAGTGATAGCTCCTATGGGTTCTAGTGCGATCTTCTTTGATAGCACAGAAAACAGAGCAAAAGAGCCGGCTCCTATAAACACTAGTGCCAATACTTTGGTATTTGATATATCTATGCTCGATATATCGCCTTTGGTGACTACAGCTACAACTGCGACAAACCCTAGCGACACGGCGACTAGCTTTCTATATGTCAATCTTTCTTTCAAGATGACAGCCCCAAATACCACTATAAGCACAGGCCATAGATACTGCACCACTAGCACCTCAAATCCTACAGCATATTTGTAGCCAAAATAGAGCAACAGATAGTATATATAAGTGCCTAAAAATCCTAGCACTACTATAGACAATATATCTTTTGTGCTATATCTCAAAACTAAGTGAAGTTTTTTGCTAGACAATCCTACAAAAAACATAGTAGCAAAAGATAACAAACTAGAATAAAAAAGATACTGATGATGGTCTAAAGCTCCCTGTCCTAGCTTCGCTGCCACTGGTATCATAGCCCACAGTGCAATACAAATGGCTACATAGATATAAGCGGCATTGCTATACCTCAATCGCTCTAGCTCCTAGGTTGCCGTATCGGTGATATGAGTGAGATATCGCTTGTTCTTTAAAATAATTTAAAAGTTCAAGCCGTCCGTCCATAAGTGGCTGGTGTCTAGTGATAAATGTAGCGGTTTTTGCAGCAGAACTAAACACCACTTCTGGAACCTTTTTTATATCGCTATAGATTATTCTCTCGTATGATGATAAATTTGTAGCAAAATTCTCATCGTTTTGCTGTATCAACTTGCCTTTTTTTATAGGCAACATATCTGCCAAATCGTCTAAAATATCTTTTATCTGTTTGTTGTCGTCTATGCTTACTGTGAAGCCGACTTTTGATATATGTGCTGCGAAAATACGACTAAACACTTCAAACAGACCATCATCGTCACTAACTCGTATGACGATATCGTCCAGTGGCAGATAGCGAAATATATTGTCCTCGCCACGAAGTTTGAGATAATCTGTCTGTGTGCTAAAAACATCTTGATAATTTTGCATATATGACTGCACTGCTATGGATAGCTTTTTTGTCTGCTCTGTGTCTGTTTGTGTAGTTGCTATCTTTTTTATAATCTTATCCAAGCTAGAAGTTTGCACTTGTTTTATAGCGGGGTAGTCTTTTTCGTCAAACTTCACAAACTGGGTTATATAGTTGTGTATCCCTACTTTTCTGCCTGCTCCTATGGCGGATTTGCCCATGCCACCAAATGGTTGTCTCAACACCACAGCCCCTGTGGTGCTTCTGTTTATGTATAGATTGCCTGCTTTTATAGAGTTTTTCCACTTTGTAGCTTCTCGCTCATCTAGTGTCTCTATACCAGAAGTCAAGCCAAAGCCTGTGTCGTTTACTAGGCATATCGCATGGTCTAGGTCGTCTGCTCTCATCACGGACAGCACAGGACCAAACAGCTCTGTCATATGGCAAAATGCCCCGCCTACTACACCATATCGTATGGCAGGAGCTAGCATATATGGATTGTCGTCTATATATCTAGGTTCCAGCGCCCAATACTCATCTGTGTCTAGATTTTCTACAGCATACTTCAGGTCTCCGTCCAGCTTTGTAGCTAGAGTTCCTAGTTTGTTTTTGAACTCCCACACAGAGCCCACTTCCAAACTTCTAGCCGCATCTACTAGAGCATCTTGAAACTCTTTGTCGTCATATACTTCTGCTTCAAGTATCAAAATTGATGTAGCGGAGCATTTTTGACCGCTGTTTGAAAAAGCAGAATGCACTATATTTTTGACCGCTTGTTCTTTGTCTGCCATGGCGGTCACTATCGTAGCATCTTTGCCGCCTGTTTCAGCAGTCAAGTATAGCTCGGGTCTTTGGTCTAGCATACTATATGCTGTATCCTCTCCACCAGTTAATATCACAAAATCCACATCACGGTTGTTTATGAGATATTTTCCAGCGCTCACTCCGCCACAAGGCACATATTGTAGGGTATTTTTACCAACTCCGGCGTCCCAAAAGCATTTGCATAGCTCATAAGCACACATAGCAGAAGCCGATGCTGGTTTGATGATACAGCAGTTGCCACTAGCAAGTATAGATGCCACTCCGCCCAAAGCTATAGCTATAGGAAAATTCCACGGCGAGACTACTACACCTACTCCTAGACCTTTGAACTGTAAGTTTTCAAACTTTTCAAAATACCTAGCACTATAGGTATAAAACTCTATGAAATCCACCGCTTCACTCACTTCTACATCAGTTTCGGTAAATACTTTTCCTACTTCAACAGCCGCTACACCTATCAAGTCGCCTCGGCGATGTCGCACCATATTTGCCACGCCTTGCAATATTTCGTGCCTTTGTTTGTGAGATAAACTTCTCCATCCGTCTGTGTCCTGCTTGGCTACGGCTACGGCATCTATGAGGTCTTGTTTGGTCGCTTGTGCTACTTTGCCACATATTATACCGTCTTTGTATTGGGATTTGTCTACTACATCTACGGTTTGTCTGCCCTCTCTTATCTCTTTGTTTGCTACGACTATAGGAGTGATATCTGGTTTGGTTTGGCTGGTTGGTCGCCACTTCGTCCTAACATATTCAGCCCATCGTTTGTTTGGACTCAACACAAAGTCCGTGTCTGGTTCGTTTGTAAACTCTCCTGTATGATACGAACCACCCTTATAGTCTTGCCAGTTCTCTGCTGTTCTATCTTGGTCTCGTTTTGCTCCTACAAATATGTTTTGTCTGTTTTCTATAGAGGATACAAATTGCTGTTGCAACATCTGCCACTCTTTTGAGTTTGTTTCTAGTCCAAACGAATATCGTATGAAGTTTTCTTCTCCTGTATTTTCGTCTAGTCTTCGCACTAGATAGGCTATGGCATTTGTCCATTGTTGCTTTTTGGCAGCTGGTGAATATAGCGTCACATCAAACGATAGCTTACATATAGCCACTCTCACGGCTTCGCTCATACCCTCCAACATCTCCAGTGACAAGTATCTAGTGGTGTCATTTTGTTTGCTAAGTTCTACAGCATAGGCTAGCTCGAAAAGATTGTGCGATGCTACTGCTATGCACACATACGGAGCATTTTGTTTGTCAAGTCCATACTCTATCATAGCTTTGTAGTTGCTGTCTGTGTCTAGCTTTTTTTCGTATGTTGTTATATTCCAGTCTTTTATGGAGCTTTCGGTCTGTTCCATCTCCATATTTGCACCTTTGACTACTCGTATCTTGATAGGTTTGCCGCCTTTTGCTACTCTGTCTTTTGCCCATGTTGTGAGCTTTTGTTGGTATATTTGTGAGTCTGGCAGATATGCTTGTAGCACTATACCTGCGGACAATTGTGCGAACTCCTCTTTGTCCAAGGCTTGCGTAAATGCCTCATATGTCAAGTCTAAGTCTCTATACTCTTCCATATCCAGATGCACATATTTGTCTTGTGCTTTTGCTTGTAAGTATATCTTTGACAATCTTTGCACCAGCTGTGCTATAGTGTGGTCGTGCGATATAGGGTTTATCTGTGAAAATATCGTAGATAGTTTGATAGACAGATACGATATGTTTGGATTTTTCAAAGCTTGTATGTATTTGTCTATCCTTTCATTTGCTTCTTTTTCGCCTAACACTATCTCGCCTATGAGGTTTATACCTACTTGTATGTTTTCATCTTTTCGTCTTTTTAAGTGTCTGTTTAGATCCTCTTCTTCGCCTTTTATGACCAAAGTTTTCGTCTCTTCTCGTATAGTATTGATAAACAATGGCACAGATATATTTGGCATATACACACCGATATTTCTAAACAAATATATCAAAAACCTCTCACCACTAGTGAAAAATGTAGCTGCCCCATACTTTTGAAATATATACTCTATCTGGTCGGCTACTCTTGTAGTGTTGTCTGTCCTGAAGCATTGATCCATCAGCTCTATAAGTAGCACCTTGTCTGTGGGGTTTTTGAGCATCTTTTTCATCTTTGTATGAAAAGTCTTTTCAAATATGCCTATATTTTTGTTTGCTTCGTTTTGCCATGTTTTTGCTAGATTTATAGCATTTTCTACTACTTTTGGTCGCATTTTTGCCCCTTTGTTTCTGTGTTGTTGGTCGTTAGATTAGCACTTTGCTTAAAAATTGTTTGGTATGTTCTTTTTGTGGATTTTCAATCACTTGGCGTGGATCTCCAATCTCCTCTATGATACCTTGATGAAAAAAGGCAACTCTGTTTGATACCTCTTTGGCAAAGGCTATCTCGTGAGTGACCGTGATCATAGTCATACCATCGTTTTGTAGCAGTCTCAAAGTGTCTAGCACTTCGCCTACTAGTTCAGGGTCAAGTGCTGAGGTAACCTCATCAAACAACATATAGTCAGGCTTCATAGCTAGAGCTCTGGCTATAGCTAGTCGCTGTTGTTGTCCGCCAGACATACGAGTAGGATAGACATCTAGTTTGTCGCCCAGTCCTACATGTTCTAGCTCCTTTTTGGCTACACTCATAGCTTCTTCTTTTGATAAACCTTGCACCACTCGTGGAGCTAGAGCTGTGTTTTCTAGCACAGTCATATGTGGAAAAGAGTTCCACTGCTGAAACACCATACCCAGCTTTTCTCGCAGTTTGTTTTGGTTTGTTTTTTTGTCATGGACATCTACCCCATCTACTATTATACTGCCTTGCTGTATCTTTTCTATGGCATTGATACAATACAGCAAAGTAGATTTGCCACTACCACTAGCACCTATTATACTGATGACCTCGCCTTTTTGCACCTCTAGGTCTATGCCTTTTAGCACTTCTAAGTCTCCAAACGATTTGTGAACCCCTTGTATCTGTATCATATAGCCATGCTCCTTTCTTTGTGTTGTCCGTATTTTGATAATGGATATGATATAGCAAAATAAAACACCCCTATACCTATAAGTATCTCTAGTGGCTGTTGTGTCCTAGATATGAGCTGTTCGCTAGTGCGAAGTAGCTCCATATATCCTATGACCGACACTAGAGCTGAGTCTTTGATGACACTTAGAGCCACACCTAGCCACGATGCAAATACAGTTCGCAATCCTATAGGAAATCGTATATACCGTATAGTTTGCCAGTATGTCAGCCCCAAGCTCCTAGAGGCGGTTCGCATAGTGTTTGGCACACTTTCAAACCCACCACGAAACACTTCAGACATAAATGCCATAGTATAAAGCGACAGCACGATAGAACCAGCGACAAAAGGACTCAACGGGTAGCCAGATACTCCTATATATGTAGAAAATAGTATCAGCTGGATGATAAGCGGAACAGTCCTAAATATATCTAGCACCATGCCAAACAAAAAGTTTATGTATCTGTTTGACTCTGCTCTAGCAAACCCAACAATAGCCCCAAGAATAGTGCCTATGGTTATGGCTACAACAGATATATAGATAGTGTTGAGGATACCTTGTAGGATAAACGGCACATCGTTCATAGACAGTGGAGTAAATAAACTCATGATATATCGCCTTTGAAAAATATCTTTGCTGTGATATCAGACCCTAATAGCACTAGCTTTGTGATGACATAATAGATGATAGCCGCTATGATGAAAAACTCCAAAGTTCGAAACGACAGCGACTGAAGTCTTTGTGTCTCGCCAGAAAGCTCACTCATACCTACCAATATACCCAAAGAGCTCATGAGAATCGACCATACAAACTGGTTTGTAAGTGGGTGGTAAATTCGCCTAAACATTTGTGGCAATATGATATATCTATATACTTGAAACGGTTTAAGTCCTAGCGATTTAGATGCACTGTATTGTGTCTGTGGTATAGAGGCGAAGCCTCCACGAAATGTCTCTGCTAGATAGCCGGCATTTATAAACACAAGTGCCGAAAGGACAGCAAAATATGGACTAAGATGGATACCGAAAGCACCCAGACCAAAATACGCCATATATATCTGAAACAGTGCCGGAGTGTTTCTGGCTACTTCTACCCATGTATTTGCTATGCCATACAGAACTTTCGAGCTAGAGATCTTGCCTAAACTTAAAAATATAGCTATGACTATACCTACTAGCATAGATAGCACAGAGACATGCACCGTAGTCCATGCACCTTGAAGTAGCTGGGGCATAGCATCAAACACTACACCCCAATGAAATTGATAATCACCCATACAAACTACAAAGCCTATATCAAATTATTTGTTGTCTCTTAGTGACTTTATCAAGCTTTGTGGAGCATCGCTACCAAAGTGCTTGTTGTATGCTTTGTTCATACCGCCATCTCTTATCTGATGTATCAAAAACAGGTTTAGATAACTTATCCAAGCAGTCTCGCTTCGTTTGGCTATCAATCCTACTACATCGTCATAATTTGGCACAAATGGACCAGCTACAAAATCCTTGAACTCATCTGTCTGTAGTTTGGTAGCTATGTTTGTATTTGTAGATATCAATGCATCTACTTTGCCTTGGTGAAGTCCTAGATAGGCATCGTTTTCGCTTTTAAATGCTGTGTAGTTGTCTTTGCCCCAGCCATTTTTTTCTGCATATGCTAGATACTCTGTCTCATATGTAGTTCCTAGAGCTGCTCCTACTTTGACACCCTTTAGATCATCAAAAGAGTTTATATTTTTGTCGCTTTTAGATATGACTTGAAACTTAAACACGAAGTATGGATATGAAAATCCTACTGATTTGGCTCGCTCTAAAGTATCCGAAGTAGAACCTATGACTACATCTGTCTTGCCAGATACCAAAGAGGGTATCCTATCGCCCCATGTCAAGTTCATGACATTTGACTCTACACCCAAGACTTTGGCTAAGTCGTTGCAATAATCCACATCAAACCCTGCTGGCTTGTTGTCTTTGTCAAAGTATCCCATAGGTGGGAAGTCTAGCACCACACCACAATTTAACTTGCCGGACTTTATAACTTTGTCTAGCATATCGCCACCAGTTTTCGCTGCTTTTACAGGTTCGCTTGCTTTGACTACATCTGTCGCTCCGGCTTGTTTTGGCTGGTCGTTGCACCCTACCAAGACAAAAGCCGCTATTATCAATAATAATATCTTATTTGTTTTCATATCTTTTCCTTTTGTTTGTTCTACATACCGCCGTCGATTATTAGCTAAACTAATGTTGAGAGTATAACACATATTTCTTAATCTAAATAAAATAATCCTTTTTTTGCCTAAATTTATATAAAAAAGATACAATACTACCAATCAGGAGAAACAGACATATCATTGTCAATGTTATGCCTGAGGCTATTGACAGTTATCAAAAATGATTAGGAAATATCGATG
>JAOZTH010000018.1:10073-23376 GCA_029939245.1 Arcobacteraceae bacterium | reverse complement strand
ATGAAAAATATACCTCGTTTATAACATCTCTGGCAAGTTTATAATCCAACCTTCGGCGATATTTGTTGTCTGCTCGCATGCCTTTAAATGGTGTCAAAAATATATCACTCGTGCTTTCTCGTAGAGACGAGATAGTGTGGTTGAGTTGGACTACAAGTCTGTTTATATCTGCATCTATAGATATCCTCGTGATAGACCGAGAGCTGTGGCTGACTTTATTTGCATCTATCAAGTCGCCATCACAAAACTTGATAGATGGGGTTTTTGTGTTGTCTATAGCTATCAAGCCTAGCTTGCCTTGTTTGTCGTTAAATCTCATATTGGTTTTTCTAGTAGGGTTTGGCAGTCTGTTTTTCAAATCTTTCAACAATCCTAGATATTTTCTGTTGTCATAAACTTTTGTCGGTGTTGGGTTTTTGCTAAACAAAGCCAGACACACAGGGTGGTCTGTATCATCAAACATCTTTGTGTTCAATAAAATATAAGCAGACAATCTGCCCAAAAATATATTTGCATTTATAAAAGAAGCCGGGATTATCGCTGCTACAAAGTCACAATTGTCCAGACATTTCTCCAAGCTAAATTTATACATATCATCATATGTAGTAGCGGGATAATCAATATTTCGTCTTGAGGCAGAGTTTTGGGCTAGGTATGGTGGATTTGTAACACAAACTTTGTAGCCTGTAGGAAAATCTTTTAAAGTGTCTTGTCTTTGTATATTTTTATTTTGTGGTTCTATATCAAATGATTTGAAACTATTGCACAGTGATAGGTTTTGCAACATTGTGATAAGATTGTTGGACCCTGCAAATGGTTCGAGTATCGCAGTGTTTGTGATATTGCACTCACGACACCACTCATCAAATGCTTGATTTTCAAAAGGGTTATAAGATGTAAAGTATTGACCGTTTGCTCTTTTGTCATGATTAAATAGATTTACCACACTATACCTTTGATATTTTTTTTATTGTATCCAGTTAAGATAAATTTTCCAAACTTTCATATGCTCAAAAACTTTTTTGTAGCACCTAGTCCTGCTATATACCCTATACCAAATCCAGCAAGATGAGCATACCATGCGATATTTAGTCCCAACACCAAAGGCAAAAGCGATATAGCGAGTATCCATATAGTCATGGGCTTGGTCTTGCTACTATCGACACTGGCGACAAATCCTATCAACACAGATATCGCCCCAGATGCTCCTACTATGTTGTGGTCTATTTTATCAAAAGCATAAATATATCCAAAAGCCAAGACAGATGTAGCCACACCGCCTACAAAATACAACAAAAAGAAAGCTCTTTTGCTATATGCTCTCTCTATGATATTGCCAAACTGAAAAAGTATCACCATATTCATGACAATATGTAGCAAACTTCCATGCATAAACATACTAGAAAGCGGTTGCCACCAGAAGTTGTATCGCACAAACATCATATTTAACCCAAACATCGCATAGCTGTTTTCATAATACTGCATAGATAGGTATGCTAAACTAGACAAAAACACTACGATATTTGTCATCGTATATGTGCTACTTCTCAAATACTTTGTCCATCACCTCTAGTATAGTTTTAACTGGCGATATCTTGATATGTTGTAGCACCTCTTTTGGTATATCGTCTATGTCGTCTTGATAATTTTTATATGGTATCAGCACCTCTTTGACCCCTGCTTTGTATGCGGCTATAAGCTTCTCTTTGAGACCACCTATCGGTAGCACATCGCCTTTGAGCGATAACTCACCAGTCATAGCTATGTTTTGCCATACTTTCACATCTTTGAGTATAGAATAGATAGCCACTGCCATAGTGATACCAGCACTTGGACCATCTTTTGGTGTAGCTCCGCTAGGTATGTGTATATGGATATCGTAGCTGTTGTATATCGGTGTTTTTGTGCTATTGTGTTCACCATCTATGATAGTCTTGACGACAGTGTGCGAAATCTTTGCTGACTCTTTCATGACTTCGCCCAAACTTCCAGTGAGACTAAGCACTCCTTTGCCTTTGATCTTCGCAGCTTCTATCGTCAAAGTATCACCACCCACCGCTGTCCATGCTAGCCCACTCACTAGACCTATTTTGGCTGTATTTTCTGCTTTTTCTATCTTAAAAATCGGTTTTTTGAGATATTTTTTGATATTTGTCAAACCTATTTGCACTGGTTTGTTTTCTTTGAGCAACTCTCTGGCAATCTTTCTAAATAGTTTGGCAAATACTCGCCTGAGATTTCGCACTCCTGATTCTCTAGTGTAGTTGTCTATGATTGTCTTGATACAGTTTGGACTTATATGCACAGTATCCCCCTGCATGCCGTGGGTTTTTAGCTCCTGTGGGATAAGATAATTTATAGCTATGTTGTATTTTTCTAGTGGTGTATAGCTACTAAGCCACACAAACTCCATACGGTCTCGCAAGGCAGGAGGTATAGTAGAAGTAGTGTTTGCCGTAGCTATAAACAAACACCGACTCAAATCTATATCGAAGTTTAGATATAGGTCTTGGAAACTGCTGTTTTGTTCTGGATCTAGCACTTCAAGCATCACAGAAGTAGGGTCGCCTTTGTGTCCTCGTCCTATCTTGTCAATCTCATCTAGCACTACAACAGGGTTCATATTTTTAGCTCTCATGAGTCCTTGGACTATCCGTCCGGGCATCGCTCCAACATATGTCCGTCTGTGACCTCGCAGTTCATTGACATCGTCAAGTCCGCCCAAAGCTATACGGACAAGCGACCGTCCTAGAGCTTTTGATATAGAGTTTGCCAGTGAAGTTTTGCCTATACCCGGAGGTCCTACAAAACACACTATAGTGCCACTTTTGATTCGAGTGTTGTGGTTTTGTTTGAGTAGCTGTTTGACTGCAAAAAACTCCACTATCCTGTCTTTTGGTGTCTCTAGCCCAAAGTGGTCGCGGTCTAGCTGTGTTTGTATATCATCTATAGATATATTTTTGTCGCTGTATCTACCAAACGGTATATCAAACACATATTCCAAATATGTCTCTAGCAATGTTGTATCTGGCTGGTCTTGGTGGAGTCTTGATAGTCTTTGGGCTATCTTTTTGCACTCTTTGTAGCCATCTACACTCATATGGCTTTTGAGTTTTTTGAGTTTTTTGAGATTCTTTTTTTGTTTTTTTTGTTTATCATGGCTTCCATCATCTAGTTTATTTTGTAGGTTTTTTATCTGTTCTTTTATAAAATACTTTTCATTTGTGTTGTGTATCTTTGTGTTTACTTCATTTTGCACTGTTTGTTGTAGTTTGAGTGCTTCTATTTGTTCGTTGATATATTCTACTAGCATAACTAGTCGCAACTCGATATCTGTTTGCTTGAACAGTACATAGGAAGATTTGATGGGTATAGTCAATACAGACGATATCAGATCGGCAGTTCTGTTTGGTTCACTATGTGTGTCTATCGTATTTATCAGATCTACTGGGAAGTTTTTGTTGAGTTTTGAGTATTTTGAGATAGCTATTTTGAGTATTTTTAGCATAGCATATACACGGTCTTTGTCATATCTTTTTTGTTCTAAATGTGAGACAGACAACAAAAGTGGCGAACCTTTGACTATATCTGTCGTGGCACATTTGCCGACACCCTTGAAAAGTATTTTGACTTTGTTGTTTGGCATGGCAACTTTTCTCATGATAGTGCCTACTACACCTACATCATAAAAGTTGTCTATTTTGTTGCTGTTTAAACTTTTTTTGACTACGACTACTATAGGAGTATCGTGTTCTAGTGCGTAGTTGATAGAGTTTATATTTTGTTCATCTTCAAAAAATATAGGAGCTATCATAAATGGATACAAAAACAGATCATCTATGATGATAGCAGGTAAGTTTTGAGGTAGTTTTATATCGTTTGTCAAAAATGTCCCTCTTCAAACAACATCATATACCAAGGAGTCTTAGCTTCTTTGTAGTCCTTGTTGTCGCTGGAGTTTTTCGCCTTTTTTTTATAAAAATTTTTCGCCTTTGGCTTGTCTACTCTTCCATATAGTCCAGATACAGAGAGGTTAAACTGGTGCTGTGACATCTTGAGTCTGGTGTGCATATCGTTTGCTAGATGTATATATATGGTATCTGGATACTCTGCTATAAACTGCTCTACTGCTTTGACTGTTTCATCTAGTTTGGATTGTTGTCTATATCTATGTAGCAGAGAATTGTAACTAGCTTTTAGTTTCAAAAATCTTATATGATCAATACTATCACCTAGAGGATATGTCATGATATATTCATCGGCATAGTAGTTTGCCATCTTGTATTGGTCATGATTCATATGCATCTTGAGCAACAATATCATAGCAGGTTCTATATATAGTGACCTAGAGTGTTCACTACGAAGCGATATAAAACTATCATCAGCATCATCTAGATATGTTTTTGAGATATCTTTGAGTATTTTATCATACCAATACACTGCCGGTTTGTTGTAGTTTTCTGTGTCATATTTTGTTGCACAGCCTAGCATCAAAGATACAATCCCTACCAAAAATATATTTAACGTTATATTTACAATATGCCTCATGTTATCGCATCATCCTAGATATGCTATAGCACCAATACCTGCTACTGCTCCATCACCAGCAGCACAGACAACTTGCTTGGGCGAATCCACTCGTATATCACCACAAGCAAAAAGTCCTGGCACCGAAGTTTGCATCTTGAGATCTACTATTATCTCGCCACTATCGTTTGTATCGCATAGAAATCCACCACCAGCTTGCCTTAACGGTTCGTTTAGCACATCTCGCCCTACAAATATAAATATACCTAGCAACTTCAACTTTTCTATACTATCTGTTTTTTTGTTTTTGATATTGACTTGTGATACACCACTGTCGTCTCCTATTATCTCATCTACTATCGTGCTGAAATATATCTTTATGTTTGCTGATTTTTGGACTCTATCTACTGTATTTGGCGATGCTCGAAACTTATCACCCCTATATGTCAAGTGCACTGTCTTGCAAATATGGCTTAAGTGCAATGCCTCTTCTAGTGCCGTGTCGCCTCCACCTACTACTACGACTTCTTGATTTTTATAAAAAAACCCATCGCAAGTAGCACAAGTGCTAACACCCTTGCCAAAATACTTATCTTCGCCTTTTAGTCTAGCCTTTTTTGGCTTGGACCCTGTCGCCATGATGACAGTTTTTGCCTCAATTTTATCGCCATTTCTCAATTCTATGAAAAAAATATCATTTGATTTAACTATCTTTACTACTTCGTTCATACTGTGTTTTAGACCAAATGCCTTTGACTGTTCTGGCCAGTTGCTCATAAGCTCCATACCAGATACTATCTCTTTTTGACCAGGGTAGTTTTCTATCTCACTGCTTTGAGTTATCTGCCCTCCTGGTAATCCGAGCTCATACAAAACAACATTTTTAAGTCCACCTCTAGTGGCATAAAGCCCAGCTGTCATACCAGCAGGACCTCCACCTATGATCGCTAAATCCAACATATTTTTCCTTTAAATTTGTCCTCCAAACAGAAGTTTAGAGGACAATCTTTTATATCAAAGCGTTTATCTTTTCTGCTAATGCTTCTTTTGAAGAAGCTCCGATCTGCTCATCTACTTTCTCTCCATCTTTCATGAATATGATAGTGGGTATGCTTCGCACTCCAAATTTCACAGATAGTTCTTGTTGTTCGTCTGTATTTACTTTGCAGATATTTGCTTTGCCATCAAACTCAACTGCCAGCTCATCTATGACAGGCGCTATCATCCTACAAGGACCACACCAAGGAGCCCAAAAATCCACCAAAGAAACACCACTGCTGGTTGTCTCGTCAAAATTATCTTCTGTTAATTCTATATATTTACTCATATTTTTCCTTTTTTTACAGCAACTCTAAAAATTGATATTTTGGTTTATCAATTTTTAGAGTTGCTTTGTGTCAAATTTTATCCAAATCAACTTAAACTATCTCAAAAAATTAAATTTGTTTTAAAATTTGTTTTGAGTATATATCATATATCTTTTTTTCAAACTCAAACTTCAGTCTGTTTGCTTGTAGCATAAGTCGTGGAGCTTTTGTGTGTTTAAGTATCGTTTGACTATCTATGGTTTTTGTCAAAATTTTGTCTGCTATGGTCTCATCTATACCATACAAAGTATCGCCCAATATCGTGTGTCCTATACTATCTAGATGCACTCGTATCTGGTGCTGTCTGCCTGTAGTTGGCATGGCTTTTATCTTTGTAGTGTTGGTTTGTTTATCATAACAGATAGGTGATACTGTCGTGAGGCTAGGTTTTCCGTCTGGGTGTGTTTGCATTTTGATACCTATCAAACTATCTGTGGCTTTTTGTATGGGTGAGTTTATCGTCATGGTTTTGTCTATCTTGCCAGACACTATAGCTATGTATTCTTTGGTTATTTGTCTGTTTTCAAACATAGTTTTCAAAATAGTATCTGTGTGCTTGTCTATGGTTGCTATGACTAGTCCAGATGTGCCTGCATCTATACGGTGAGCGGGATTTGCTCTATCTCCAAAGTGATGTCGCACTTCATCTAGCAAACAATACTCTGTGTCTCTAGAGGTAGGATGCACCATGATACCAGATGGCTTGTCAAATATAGCGAAAAATCTGTTTGAAAACAGTGGCTGTAGTCCTCTAGTCATAGGCTCAAACACAGCTATATCTACAAAGTTGGTTTTGAGCTTTTGTTTGTGTTTGATGTTGTTGCCAAACTCATCATATACACGGTTTTTGGCTATATATCTTTGTGCTATAGACATAGGCAATCTCACATCTTCTATCAAAAACTGCTGTATAGGTTTTTGTGTGACTGCTTTGTATCGTTTGAGTTGAAATGGCATCTGGACTACAAGACCGACACTCCGTTTTGTCCAAAACTCTCTATAGGTTTGCCATCTATATCATATTTTCTTATATACAAAACTTCTTTCTCTTTTTCATCTTTGCCGGCACATATGAGATAAAAATTGTTTTGCTGATCTGTAGTTATCTGTCGTTTGCTCATATCGCTACATAGTCCAGATATGACAATATGGTTTAGAGTTTTGTCCTCACCATAAGACAGATCCGGCTGACCAGTCTTTGAAAACTTCCATATGATAACTTTTTTGTCTTTTGCAGATGTAGTTCCTGCTAGATAAACCCTGTCATAACTGTCTACAAATATTTCATTTAAAACTACAGTATATATATCTATATAACTGCTATCTCCAAGTGGCGGTTTGTTTATAATCTTGAGATATCCATAGCCATCTATAGGGACACCGTCTTTTGCAAATTTTACAATTTTTATGTATTTGTTTTGTTGTTGTTTGTTGTCTTTTAGAAGTTTTGCCATAAATATCGTGTTTTGTTTTTTGACACTCACCATATTGACTACTTCCAAATCTTGCTTGACACTACACGAGCTCAAAGCAAACACAGCACCGCTTATCATTATATATTTTATATATTTTTTCATATTATATTCTCCATCTGTTTATCTATATTTTCTATATTTTTCTTTATAATATCATATTTTTCTTTATTTTCGTGCAAAACTTTTTGTGGAGCATTGGCTATGAACTTTTTGTTGGACAACATACCCTTGAGTTTGTCAAGCTCTTTTGAGAGTTTGGCTTTTTGATTTTGTAGTTTTGTCTTGATTTTGCTCATATCTATATTGGCTGTCGGCACATATATTGTCATATCATCACTCACATCTACTACACTGTCTGCTATTTTTTCGCTGGTTAGCTCTATGCTATCTACCTTTGCTAGTTTTTGGATATATTTTTTTGCTACATCTATATCAAAATCTTTGTTTTTCGTGTCTATATATACTTTTGGCACGAGAGAGTTGCCCATATCTATGTGGACTTTTGCTCGTCTTATAGCGGTGATGATAGTCTTGATGGTCTCAAAGTTTTGTTCTGTTTGTTCATCTTTGGCTATATTTTTCTCATCTGGAAATGCCATGACCATAAGCGATGGGCTATCTTTTATATCTGTGCCGTTTAACCTGTGATACAAATTGTCCGCGATAAATGGCATAAACACAGAGACTATTTTCAGTGTCTCTTTGTATATTGCACCTAGCTCTGCTATACTATCTTTGTCTGCTTTGCTGTATTCTATACCCCAATCACAAAACAAAGTCCACACGAAACTATATAGACCAAGAGCCGCTTCATTGAACTTGTAGCTATCTATCTGGACTTTGATATTTTTGACTGTCTTGTGAAGGGAGCTTTGTATATATCTACCTAGCGGTGTCTTGACCTCTATATCTTTTAGGTCATCAAATCTGTCGTGATTTAGTAGCAGATAGTTTGTGGCATTGTATAACTTGTTTGTAAAGTTTCTAAACTGTTCTAAGTTTTTGGGACCTAGCTTTATATCTCGCCCTTGGACAGCTAAAAAACACAATGTAAACCGCACAATATCGGCAGAATGCTCCTCTATCATATCAAGAGGATCTATGACATTGCCTTTGGACTTACTCATCTTTGCTCCGTGTTCGTCTCGCACAAGGGCATGCATATATATATCATCAAACGGAAGCTCTCCTGTGAAATACTCACTCATCATCATCATACGAGCGACCCAAAAAAACATAATATCAAACCCAGTGATCAAAAGCGAGTTAGGATAAAACTCTTTCATATCAGTATCACTGTATAGCTCGCAAAGTTTGCCACCGTTTTGCCAACCTAGTGGCGACATAGCCCACAGGGCACTAGAAAACCAAGTATCCAGCACATCTGGGTCTTGTGTAAGTTTGGTATGTTTACATTTAGGACAACACTCTGGATTGTCTTGTGTGGTAGCAAATATATGACCACAACTATCACAACTAAACACAGGTATCCTATGGCCCCACCAAAGTTGACGACTAATACACCAAGGTCTCAGCTCATCCATCCATGCTGTGTAGGAGTTTATCCATCTATTAGGGTGGAAAAGTCCGCCACCATCTTTTGCACGGCTTTTGCTAAGTTTTTTTGTCTTTTCTATAGAGTTTGTAGCTACATCTTTGGCTAGAAACCATTGTTTAGATATATATGGTTCTACTATATTTTTGCATCTGTAGCACTTGCCTACTTGATGGCTGTGTGGTTCTATTTTGTCTATAAAACCCTCTTGTGTCAGCACATCTACTATGCTTTGTCTAGCTTCTAGTCGCTCAAGCCCTACAAACTGTCCGCAGTGTGAGTTCAATATACCCTTTTCATCAAATATCTTGACAAACTCTAGGTCGTGTCGTAGTCCAACTTCATAGTCATTTGGGTCGTGTGAGGGTGTCACTTTGACTATACCAGTTCCAAACTCCATATCTACATAATCATCTGCTATGATTTTGATATGTTTGTTTATGAGTGGTAGTATCACCTCTTTGCCTACAAGCTTTTGATATCTTTTATCATCTGGATGCACCATCAAGGCAGTATCGCCGAAATATGTCTCTGGTCTAGTTGTAGCGATAGTTACAAACCCACCATCTAATAGAGAGTATTTGATATAATAAAGCTCTCCTGCTGTCTCTTCGTGCTGGACTTCTATATCGCTCAATGCCCCATCTTTGGTGCACCAGTTTACCATATAGTTGTCTTGTGTTATGAGACCATCATCAAAAAGTTTGACAAAAGTGCTTTTGACCGCCTCACAAAGTCCGCTATCCATAGTAAACCGCTGTCTGTCCCAAGCTGGAGTGATACCTAGCTTTCTCATCTGATGCACTATCGCTTCGCCACTTTGTTGTTTTTGTAAGTAGGCACGGCTTATAAACTTTTCTCGTCCTATCTCGTCTTTTGTAGTGCCTTCGCTTAGGAGTTGTTTTTCTACTATGTTTTGGGTTGCTATGCCTGCATGGTCAGTGCCGGGTTGCCACAAGGTCTTGTAGCCTGACATTCGTTTGTATCTCGTGATGACATCTTGCAAAGTAAATGTGAGAGCATGTCCTATATGTAAGCTCCCTGTGATATTTGGTGGAGGCATCATGAGTGAAAAGTATTTGCCCTGCTTTTGTATATCTTTGTTGCCATCTATCTCAAAGTAGCCTCTGCTTTCGCATAGTTTGTAGTAGTTGTCTTCTATTTTTTTTGCGTTGTATTTGTCGTTCACATATTGCCTTTTTTTGTTTGTGGGTATTTTATCTAAAGTTTCTTTAAACAGCCTTTAGGTCACCTCTAGTTTATGATAGTTTGATATTTGTCCATAAAATTTTGCTTGTCTTTGTCATTGAAAAACGGCAAGCCTATGAGCTTGTAGTTTTTGTTTTCATATTGCAATATGTTTTTCAAGCCATATTTGGTAGATATATCGTCTAGAAATTTCTCCTTCCAACTATCGTATTGTAGTAGTTGTGTGCCTTTGGGTTCTATAAAAACTTGATAATACAGCTCATCTGCGTCTTTTAAAAACAACATAAAATCAGGCATAAATCCACGACCCTTGTCAAAGTCATATATCTTGTATCGCTCTTCGTTTCTCAGCAGATAAATCTCTTTGTATTTTTCTTGTAAGTTTCCTATGCTCTCTTTTATAAATTTCACCAAGGACCGCTCTTCACTCGTGCCTACAAAACTATCTAGCACATACCAGTCATTGTTTTTTGCTATATCCTCTTTTAGGTTATTTTTGTTTATTGTTTTTGTTTTTGGTTCATCAAAAAACTTTCCAAACTTCGACGGCTTAAACTCGCTACCAATCTTTGGTGCTATGTTTTCTTTGAGTTCGGCAAAGATACAGTCTAAAAACTTCGTAGCTATTTTGAGCTTGTTTTTCGCTGATATATCTTCAAATTTGATATTTTTTTTGACTATTATTTTTATATCAAAATCCGACAGCTTATCCTCTTGTAGGTCGTCTATACTATCTATGTATAGCTCTTTTTTGAGCTTGTTAAATCTACACAGAGAGTTGTCTTGTTTGGCTTTTATATTTATGGCTTTTTGGACTATATGTTTGTCTATCTCTTTGAGTTTTAGGTTTATCGTGTGTAGTTTGTTTTGTTTTAGATTTAGTTTTTTAAACTCCTCTTGTCTGTTTAGGTCTATGCTTTGTTCGCTAAACTCTAGCTCTTGTATCTTGTATGGCGGAAAAAAGTCTTTTTTGATACTATCCAAAGTTTTCTTTTGTCTGTCGGGGTTGATTATCGCTGTGTTGTGCCATATTTTTGTATTTTTATAAAATTTGCTTTGTCTAAACTGCTCTTTTATCGCAAAAGTTTTATAGGATTTATCATCTGTGATATATCCATCTTTTCTTAGCTCCTGTTTGAGGTGTGAGATATATCTTGATTCTTCATCATAAGTATAGTAGTATAACTCCTCCAAAACCCGTAGTTCATGGTCTAGGTCATCGTCAAATTTTCTTTTGTTTTTTATCTTATCTTTGTAGATAAATGGACAATACCGCACTCCTCTGCCTATAAGTTGCTTCTCTTTTGTGGTGATTTTGGGTGTTTTTTTGTCGCTTCCTCCACTGTTTTGTCCCTGATAGAGTCTCACTATATCAAATAAATTTAACACATCCCACCCCTCGGTCAATCTATCTACAGTAAATATAGCTCTGATATGGTTGGAGCTATTTTCTAAGCTATTTAGTAACTTTTCTTGGTCTTGTGTGGTTTTCTCTGTTTTTGTTTTGTTGGTTTTTGAGTTGGTGATGATGCTGTTTTTTTCTTGGAAACTATTTTGTACCCAGTCGGCTATCTCGACATATTTTATACCTTCATTTTTTATATACATCAGCACTTTTTCGGTTCTTGACTTTCCTTGTTCATATAGAGATGGTTCTTTTGCTTGGTGAATTTTTGTAGAAATATTATCGAAAAAAGTAAAATCTTTTGAGCTAGTATTTGCGACCCAATCCAAAAATTCTGCACTATCCACCTTGGACTCTTCTATAGTCTTACTACGAAAAAGTATCACAGGCTTGAAGTTTGCTATACCGTGCTTGAGAGCTATCTTGTGTCTATACCACTGAAAAAGCAAAGCTTGGAAAACTCTTTGTTTTTTGTCAAGTGTAGAAGATATGAGGTTTATCTCTTTGGTATATCCTGCTTTCAAAAACTCTTTCAATGTGTATTTAAATATGATCTTGTCTTTGTATTTTTCTGCTACTTGGTCGTCTTGTGGTATGGTCGCTGTGTATTCTAGGAGGACATTTTTGTTGTTTGTTGTTTGGTTATTTTTGTTGAGTATCAAGTTTATAACTGTGTGTTCCCAGCCCTTTTTTTCTACTTCATCTTTGCTACCTTTTAGCTTTTCTATTGTGATATTCTTTTGTATATTTATCTTTTTTGTATTTGCATTTAGGTGGTGAGCTTCATCTGCTATCATCACTATATCTCTGTTTTGTAAGTCGTCCAAGGTGGTTTTGTTTTCTTTTTTTGTGTGAATATCGTTGTATAACTTGTGTATGGTTGTAAACTTTATCTCTATATTTTCTGGATTGTCGCTAAATGTCTCTACTTTTTTGATATCTACAGTCTGGTCGTCTATGACTATCTTTTCTTTAAACAGATATTTATCATGTAAGCTATCTATAAAGTTGTTTTCTGTCTTGTCTACTATGTTGTTTTGATTGACAAAAAATACAAAGTGCCTATATCCTCTAGCATAATAATACAATATATTTGAAGCCATCACAAGTGTCTTGCCAGAGCCTGTAGCCATGTTGAACATCAAGTGTGTAGGTGTGTTTGGATTTTGCTTTTCTTTGACAGATTGAAATATCAAAAAGTTTTCAAAAGCCTTTTTCTGCCACTGGAAAAGCTCATACTTTAAGTTATCTGTGATATATTTTGGCACTATAGGTAGCGACAGTCCCAGCCTGTATGCTTGGTCGCTGATGGTTTCGTATATGTATCTAATCTGTGGCATCGTTGTCTCTATAGCTCGGTATCATAAAATTTTGCAGACAGTTGTATGGATTTTTTGTCTATATTATACTTTGCATCTTCCATCTCTGTAGCACATATATATAGCTGATTGTTGTCAAGCATAGTAGCAAACATCTTTTTGTGTTCATCTAAACTCAATGCTCGAAACTCTTTTTCTTTTGAGACTTTTTGTCTAAACTCTTTTATCTTTAAGTTATAATCCAAAAAATATTTGTCGTATAGTTCATCAAACAACACTTCCAACTGCTCTAAACTCTCACATGCTACTATCTTGTCTTTGGCTGTTTCGTTCCATTGGGCTAGCTCACAATATATAAACTCTCCACCACCACTCCATGCGACATCTTTGCTGATACCGCCTTGTTCTCCTGCTATCACCTTGATAAGTCGTGATTCTGGTAGGTC
>JAOZTH010000018.1:0-9973 GCA_029939245.1 Arcobacteraceae bacterium | reverse complement strand
TCCATCAAAACTTTCAAATATGCTTGTTCGTTGTCATCGCACTGGACAAATATCACTCCATCGTCTCTTAGGAGTTCTTTTGCTACTTCTAGTCTATTTTTCATAAACACAAGCCATGTGCTGTGGTTGAAGTTGTCGTTGTATTTAAATCCATCGTTGCCTGTGTTGTATGGTGGGTCTATATATATAAGTTTTATTTTTCTGGCAAACTGTTTTTTGAGACTATGAAGTGCTATGAGATTGTTGCCTTTTATTATGAAATTTTCTTTTATAGTGCCGTTTTTGTCTCTTTTTATCTCTGTCACCTCTTTGTCGCCTTTGGTCGTGTGGCGTTGCCAGTTTATGAGAGTTTTATGATCAAAAAGCCTATCTATCTCATCATAAGCTAAAACACGGTTAAAAAATATCTCCTGTCTTTTTGATGTTTTATGTCTATATCCTGCCTCTTGTGTAGTTTTTTCGCCTTTTATAGTTTTTGTTTTTTGCTCTTCGTATTCAAAATAAACATCATCGCCGTCTTCAGTGCTTTGTCCGCCCTCTAGCACACAGTCTTTGTATGGAAAATCTATCACTATATCGTTGCTGTTTTTGAGAAATTTTTTGCTATCGGTCAAGCCTATGATATTTTTGTAGTCTGTGTAGGAGTTGTTTATCTGGTTTTCTTCTATGAAAAACCGAAACTCCTTTGCTCTAAATACAAAAATATCGCCTACAGGTGCAAAAAACCTCTCTTTTAGTTTTTTGTCGCCTAGCAACAAACCTATCACTTTTTGATCTATATTTTCTACCAAATCTATAAGCAAAGTTTGATTTAGGTTTGTTTTTAGCTCATCTGTCCATAGCCTGTCGTCCTTGTGGAGAGTTTTTTTGATACTATTTTTTAGATTGTAGTTTTGTCTGTGCATATTTACCCTTTTTTGCATTATATCCAAAACAACCTAAAACGAAACTTCAATACAAACAGACAACAATATTATTTCTAAAATCATCAAAAAAGTCAAACATTATCTTTGACCCACACATAATATAAGCTATTTACGATACAATGTCAAAAAAAGGATAAATATGAAGATATTATTGATAAAAGATGTCAAAGCTCTAGGGTTAGCAGGTGAGATAAAAGAGGTCAAGCCCGGTTACGGTCAAAACTTTTTGATAAAAAAGGGCTTCGCGAAAAATGCCACCACAGAGGTCATAAAGCAGTTTCAAGAGGATCAAAAGCAACAGATGGAACAAAAAGCAGAAAATCTAGCTCAAGCAAACAAGTTCAAAGAGATGATAGAGTCATCAAAATACACAATACGACACAAAGTAGGAGCAAACGGACACCTCATAGGCGGTATCACAAACAAAGAAGTAGCTAGTGTGTTAGCCACTCACAATATAACCATAGACAAAAAAAGCATAACTATAAAAGAAAAGATCAAAACCATAGGTATATATGAAGCAGACTGCAAGCTAGGATTTGGTGTCCATGCTACTGCCACACTAGATATCATAGAAGAGATAAAATAGTGTTTGATGCGACTACGATACTAGCATATAGAAGTGAAAGTGGCGAAGCTGTCATAGGCGGAGACGGTCAAGTGACACATGGTAGCACGGTGCTAAAAGGCAATGCCACAAAGATACGAACAGTAGGCGATGGTCGTGTGCTATCTGGTTTCGCTGGTAGCACTGCCGATGCTTTCAACTTGTTTGATATGTTTGAAAAGCATCTAAACAGCAAAAAGGGCGACCTACTCAAATCTGTCATAGCCTTTTCAAAAGAGTGGCGAAAAGACAAATACCTACGACAGCTAGAGGCCATGATGATAGTGCTAAATCAAAAGCACATATATATACTTAGTGGCACAGGCGATGTAGTAGAGCCAGAAGATGGATGCATAGCATCTATAGGAAGTGGCGGCAACTATGCTATAAGTGCAGCAAGGGCTTTGAAAAATCACTCCAAACTATCGCCAGAAAAGATAGTGCGAGAGTCACTGCTGATAGCTAGTAAATTGTGTATATATACAAACGACAATATAAAAATATTAAAATTAGGAAAATAGATGGAGATGACCCCCAAACAGATAGTAGCATACTTAGATGACTATGTCATAGGACAAAACGATGCCAAAAAAGCTATAGCTCTAGCTTTGCGAAACAGATACCGCCGAATGCAACTAGACAAAGAACTCCAAGACGAGATAATGCCAAAAAATATTTTGATGATAGGCAACACAGGTGTAGGCAAAACAGAGATAGCCAGACGACTAGCAAAGATGATGGACCTGCCGTTTGTCAAAGTGGAAGCTAGCAAATACACAGAAGTAGGATATGTAGGGCGAGATGTAGAGTCTATGGTGAGAGACTTAGTATCAAATGCCATGAGAATATCGAGAGCAAAGTTTGAGGACAAAATCCAAAAAGATATAGACAAAGAAGTTATCAAAAAGATAGTAGAGATATTAGTGCCAAAACTACCCAAAAATGCCACTCAATCATCTCAAGATTCGTTTATAAAGACATACAACACTATGGAACAAAAAGTCCAAAGCGGGGCTATGGACGACAAACTTATCACGATAAATTTACCCAAAACTACACATGTAGAGGTGTTTGATGGGGCAAATCCTATGGGAGACATGAGTATGATGACCGATGCCATAGGCAACATGCTCAAAAATGCCAAAGACAACACATATGAAAAGACGGTCAGTGTAGCTGATGCAAAAAAACTTTTGCGAAAAGTAGTCAAAGAGGAGCTGATAGACGAGGAGCTTATCCAAAAAGATGCGATAGCAAATGTAGAAGATGGTGGCATAATATTTTTAGATGAGATAGACAAGATAGTAGAAAGTAGCTCAAACAAAGGTCAAGACCCTAGCAAACAAGGAGTCCAAAGAGACCTGCTCCCTATAGTCGAGGGTAGTAGCATACATACCAAACATGGACAAGTAAACACAGACCATATATTGTTTATAGCTGCCGGTGCTTTTCATATAAGTAGCCCTAGCGATATGTTGCCAGAACTTCAAGGTAGATTTCCACTGCGAGTAGAGCTAGAAGCTTTAGATGAGAGTGCTTTGTATAAGATACTTACAAATACCAAAAACTCACTGCTGACACAATACACAGCTATGTTTGGTGTGGAGGGGGTTAAGCTAGTATTTACAGACGGCGCCATAAAAGCATTTGCCAACTTGGGTGCTAGAGCAAACGAAAAGACAGAAGATATAGGAGCCAGAAGACTTCACACAGTCATAGAAAAAGTGATAGAGGATATCAGCTTCACAGCCGATGAAAAGTCAGGACAGACTATCACGGTGGACAAAAAACTTGTAGAACAAAAGCTAGAAAACATAGTCCAAAACGAAGATATTACAAGGTATATTTTGTGATAATCGACTCTCACATTCACCTAGACCACAAAAGATTTGACGATGATATAGACAAAGTTATCAAAGATGCAAAGCAGTGTGGTGTGGAGCGATTTATCATCCCTGGGGCAGATATAGATGACCTGCCAAAAGCCGTGAAATTGAGCGAAAGATACGATGAGGTATATTTTTCCGTGGGTTGCCACCCTTATGATATAGACAAATACGACCAGCAAAAACTTTTAAAATATATCGCACATGATAAATGTGTGGCAGTGGGTGAGTGTGGGTTGGATTATTATCGACTTCCAAAAGATGAGACCAAAAAAGCACAAAATATCCAAACCCAAAAGCAGGTATTTGTCTCACAGATAAACATAGCAAAAAAGTTTGACAAACCGCTCATAGTCCATATACGAGATGCCTCAAGCGATGCTAGAGATATTTTACTAGAGCAAAAAGCCAGCGATGTAGGTGGTGTGTTGCATTGTTATAATGCTTCGCCTGTGTTGTTAGATATGGCAGACCACAACTTCTACTTTGGTATAGGAGGTGTTATAACATTTAAAAATGCCAAAGACCTAGCAGATATATTGCCACAAATACCAAAAGACAAACTCATGATAGAGACAGATGCTCCGTATCTAACTCCGCATCCGCACAGAGGAGAGCGAAACGAACCAAAATATTGTGTCGAAATAGCACAAAAGATAGCAGATGTATTAGGATTACAGACAAAGCAAATACGAGAAATGACCACAAAAAATACGAGAAAACTTTTTGATATTTAAGTTTATATTTTTGTCTTTGTTTGCTACTTCGATGTTATCACAACACACCAAGACAGTGTTCGAATCAGACGACTTGCAAATCATAAAAATATTTGATATAGACGAGTCATATATAAAAGATGAAAAATTTCAAAATACTTATAAAAGATTTATAAATAGAGGAAAAAAACAATACAAAAAAAGTCTAAACAACTCTATGCTTTTTTTGCCAAAGATCAAAAAGATTATTAGACAAAACGATATGCCAGACGGATTTTTGTATCTAGCTATGGCAGAGTCATATTTTGACACTAAAGCCACATCAGGTGTCCTGGCAAAAGGTATATGGCAGTTTATGAAGCCTACGGCATTGCGATATGGTTTGATAGTGAATAGTCAACTAGATGAACGGATGGACATAGTCAAAGCTACAAATGCAGCACTCAAATATCTCAAATACCAAAAAAAGAGTTTCGGATACTGGTATCTAGCTATACTTGGCTACAATTGTGGCGAGGGCAGGGTGTATGAAGCTCTCACGAGAGCAGGGCTAGATAGATATGTAGCAAAGACCAAATCCACAGCAACTACCAGAGGATATGGAAGAACTATACGAAAATATCAAAAAAAACAAGTAAAGTTCGGTTCAATTTACAAAATATATAAAAAAATCAAACCTCACACAAGAGAAATACCACTACAATATCTACTAAAAGAACAAAAAAATATGCGAAGACAATATTTTCCAAAAGAGAGCAGAAACTATATCCGAAAAATATTATCGCTAAATATTATGGCAAAAAAAAGCTTTTTGGCTGACAGCAACAATGCACATTTACTAAATATCGGCACAAATGACACTTTGAAAAAATTTGAGTTAAAAAGTGATATAATGCTTGAGAACATAGCGATATTGGGCGATATAGATATGGTGGATTTGACAAACTTAAACCAACATATCATAAATCGTGAGATAGTTTCAGCTAAAAATGGATATAATCTTTATATTCCGTATAAAAATTTAAATCAAAATTTATTATATTGGCTACAAGATAAAAAAGGATCAAAATGAAAATATTTAGTTATATGTGTATGATGTTTGTATTGTTTACAACAGGATGCTCACAAGCACAGCAATCGCACAGCAAAGTGGAATCCCCATACGATGAAGAATTTCGTATTATAAACGAAGAAGAGCCAGCAAATCAAAATGCCCAAACCACAAGCGCCTACGAGCAAAAACAGTCGGTTATGAGCCCAAATCAAAATTGCAAAACACCGGCAACACAGCGGTCATATGTAGTTTTGGGCAAACGATACTATCCTATAAGTCCACAGGCAGGTGATGAATTTCATGGTATAGCCTCGTGGTATGGACCAAATTTCAACGGCAAACAGACATCAAACGGCGAGATATATGATATGTACGCAAACACGGCGGCTAGCACAACTTTGCCTATGCATACCATGGTCAAAGTATACAACAAAGACAACGGCAAGTCTGTTGTGGTTCGTATAAACGACAGAGGTCCGTTTGTGCGAGGCAGGATCATAGACCTATCAAACAAAGCAGCTAGAACTGTCAGTATGCATACAAAAGGTGTAGCAAATGTCAAAGTAGTAGTAGTAAGCACTCCAGATATTTGTGGCAAAAAATCTCCTGTAGGACAAACAGATGATAAGCCGCAAAGAGATGTATCCAAACCAATCGTTCCAAAACCAGTCGTGCCTACATACTCGTCTGGCGACTACATAGTGCAGATAGCATCTTTTTTGCACTATCAAAGTGCAGTAGCTTTGAAAAATAGAGAGCAAAACAACAACAGCGACTACAAAGCTACTGTAGTGCCAAAAGATATAAACGGCAGAGTGTTTAACAGAGTCATATTTAGTGGATTTGGTAGCAAAGAAGAAGCCACAAGATTCAAAGACAACTTGTATCCAAATGCCCTAGTAATGCAAAAACGATAAGGAGCTAAAACATGACAAAGCTAAACAGACAGACAAAAGAGACAAAGATATCTTGTGAGCTAGATATGGGTAGCACTAAGCCATCTGTCATAGACACAGGCGTAGGGTTTTTAGATCATATGCTGGAAACTTTGTCAAAGCATAGTGGAACACACATCAAACTATCTTGTGATGGCGACTTACATATAGATAGCCATCATACTGTGGAGGATTGCGGCATAGTGCTAGGACAGGCATTTGCCAAAGAGTTGTATCCTGTATCAAACATAAAAAGATTTGCCTGTGCAACTGTAGTCATGGACGAAGCATCGGCTACTACATCTATAGATATATCAAACAGACCATTTTTGGTATATGATATAGGTGACACACAAGGCACTGTAGGTCAGCTAGATATAGAGCTAGTGGAGGAGTTTTTCACCAGTTTTGTAGCAAATAGTCGTATGACCGCACATATTATCAAAAACAGAGGCAAAAACAAACACCACATAGTAGAAGCTATGTTCAAGTCTCTAGCACTGTGTATCAAAGACGCTACAGCAAAAACAAAAAACGGTAGCATACCTAGCACCAAAGGTATCGTGTGATAAAACTTCTAGTGCTAGATGTAGATGGCACCATGACAGATGGTCAAATCATATACGACCAAGCAGGCAATGAGACGAAAAGTTTCAATGTCAAAGATGGTATGGCTATAGCGATATGGACAAAAGCTTTAGGTAAAAAATGTGCCATAATCACAGGGCGAACCTCCACCATAGTTGACAAAAGAGCAAAAGAGTTAAACATAACTTATGTTTATCAAGGTATCAAAGATAAGCTAAAAACAGTAAAAGAGATATGCCAAAAGGAAAATATATCACTAGATGAAGTCGCTGCCATGGGCGATGATCTAAACGATATGACCATGCTCAAAGCAGTAGGAGTATCGTATGCACCCAAAGACGCAGTCAAGCAAATACGACAAATAGTTGATACCACGACCAAAAAAAGAGGCGGACGAGGTGCTGTGAGAAATATGATAGAACATATTTTAAAGCGAGAAAATAGTTTTGAAAAGTTTATAGAGTTATGGTCATAGATAAGTTTTTTTATATCTTGGTTGTAGCTGTATTTGCTGTAAGTTTCATATCTACAGATACCAATATTGAAAAAAAAATCAAAGTAGAAAATCCACTCATCATAGCAGAAACATTTGTGCTACACAGACATCATAGCGACCAAACAGCAGACATGGTATCTGGAGATAAATATACAAAATACACCGACTATGAGTTATATCAGGGTATTTTTGTGGATATAAAACATGATGATAAACCCACAAAAATATCTGCTACAACTATGAAAAAGATCAAAAACAGATTGACACTCACAGGCAATATAAAGTTTGAAAATGATGATATAAAGTTTGAAACATCGAAGCTAGTCTATGACACAAAAACAGCCATAGCAAAGACGACACAAAAATACACAGCAAACTATGGTGGACTATATATAAGTGGCGATGAGTTATATGTAGATCTATCGACTAACACTATCAAATCAAATCATATTATGATAAAACAAAGGAATTAGATGAAAATATTATTGGCAATACTCATGACGACAGTAGCTTTTACGGCACCGCTAGACAAGACAAATATCAAAGTCCAAGCCACAAGTTTCTATGCAAGTGATGAAAAAAACATCATAAACCTAAGCGGAGATGTCAAGTTAGATATGGGCGAGGATTATCTCACCGCAAAAAAGCTAGTCATAAACCTAAAGACTATCAACAACAAAAAAACCCCTGTGAAGTTTGAAGCTACAGGTGGTGTGAAGCTAAATATCAAGACAAAGACAAAAGAATTTTTCTGCAAGGGCGACAAGATATTGTTTAAGCCTGTTGATGATGTATATATAATAATAGGCAATGGTTTCGTCCACGACAAGACAGAAAACAAAGAGCTCTACGGACAAAAGATCACTATTGATATAAAAAAGGGCGAAGCAAACATACAAGGCACGAAAAACAAACCAGTGAAATTTATCATGAAATTTGATATTAACACACCAAATAAATAACCATGAATCTAACACAAGCAGTATTTGTCAAATCCGCTCAAACTGTCCGTGATAGCCCTGCTTTGTCTCGTGCTGAAGTAGTGTTTATGGGGCGGAGTAATGTAGGCAAAAGTTCGCTACTAAACTCTTTGACCAGCCGCAAAAATCTAGCCAAATCATCGCAAACACCCGGCAAGACAAGACTAATAAACTTTTTTGATATCAACTACCAAAACAAAGCCAAAGAAAACTTCTCATGTAGTTTTGTAGATCTGCCAGGGTTTGGATATGCCAAAGTATCAAAAACACAAAAGAAAAACTGGAGCGAAAATCTCACAGAATTTTTAGAATATAGACAATCCATACGAGTATTTATACGACTGATAGACAGCAGACACGAAAACATAGCCATAGACCTAGAGGTCGAGCAGTTTTTGCAAGATATAAAAAAGCCAGACCAGATCATAATCTCGTGCTACACAAAGACAGACAAGCTAAAAAAATCTGACCTAGCAAAACTAAAGCGAAAACACACAGATGCAGTATTTGTATCAAACTTGAAAAATACAGGACAAGAGAGTCTAAACGACAAGATAACCGACTTTTTGTTTAGTGGTGGCGACTTTTGATGTTGGAGTATTTTAAACCTACTTTGCTAGATATCAAACCCATGCAAAGGCTAGTGCATAGTTATGTCAAAGACGGCACCATACTACATAGAACAGATGACGAGATAGCCACGACTATACGGTCATATACTTGTGCCAAAGATGGCAGCGAGATAGTAGGGTTTGTGGCTGTTCATATACACAGCCCAAACTTAGCCGAGATCCGAAGCCTAGTAGTCAAAGAGAGTTTTCAAGGCAAAGGCATAGGCAAAAAGTTGGTGCAAATGTCTATAGACGAAGCGAAAACTTACAAAGTCAAAAGAGTCTTGAGCCTGACATACCAGCAGGGGTTTTTCGAGAAACAAAAGTTCAAAGTCATAGAAAAAGAACATATACCAGAGCAGAAAATATGGGCTGACTGTATCAAGTGTATCCACTTTCCCAAGTGCGATGAGATAGCTTTGGAGCTAAATATCTGACTAGATTGATAATTTAAGATAGTTTGGATACAATTAGCCCAAAGGAGTTTTATGAAATATTTTGAACTTACATGCACCGCTTATATCAAGCGAGATATCATATTTAAAAATAGTTTCAAGATTATAGCAGACTATATCAACTATTCGTTTGCCAAGGATGAAAAGCTAAAACAACTTCACAAAAACAGAGGTTTCAAACTTTATGTATTTGGTGGTATGTTGCCTATAGAAAAAGCTGGGGCTTGTAAAAAAGGTGGCACTTATAGGTTTGCCATACGGTCATTGAGCGAGGAGTTTATAGACAAGCTGTCAAATCTTATGCGACAAAACATAGACAACAAAAACTTTCTAGTCGTTGATACATTTAAACGATATATCAAACAATCCTTTATAAGCGAGTTATATACGGCAAGTCCAGTTATAGTCTCTGTGTCAGATGGTAGATTTTGGACAAAAGAAGATGATATGATGGTGCTACACAAACAACTCCAAGACAACTTAGAAAAAAAGTATCAAGAGTTTTATGGCAAATCTATCAAAGGCGAACAAAGTTTTGTTCAACTTTTTGAGCTCAAAAATCATAGACTTCAAACGATAGAAACAAATAAAAAATATGAAAAGAAAGACAAAAAATATGAAAAAGTTAGTTTTGTCAAGTTTTATGGCAACAAATTTCGTATAGTGCCAAACGAAGATGAAGTTTCTCAGAAACTTGCATTTGTAGCTATGGCATGTGG
>JAOZTH010000076.1 GCA_029939245.1 Arcobacteraceae bacterium | reverse complement strand
CAACATTTAAAATTTAACATTCAAAATTCAACATTAATATATCCGGTGTTCTGAAAAACTTTCAAACTATTATCAACTTATCACTTAAATAAAACCATAAAACCTAAAATTATAATATTGTGTTATAATACGATCACAATACAGGAGAAAAAATATGAAAATACGAGTATATTATGAAGACACGGACTTAGGCGGAGTGGTGTATCATACCAACTATATAAAATATTGCGAGAGAGCTAGAAGCGAGGTGTTTTTCCAAAACAATATGTCGCCACATATGGATGATAGCTTTTTTGTAGTCAAGAAACTAGAAGCAGACTACAAAGCCCCTGCAAAGTTTGGTGATACTTTGGAAGTGTTTACAAATATGAAAAAACTCAAAAATACATCGGTGATATTAACTCAAAGTATATCAAATCAACGAGACGAAAAATTGTTTGATATAGAGATACTTATGGTTTTTGTCAAAGATGGCAAACCACACAAGATACCTGAAATCTTTCGTGCTATGCTTGAGAGTTTTTGATATCTAGCTGTATCTGACTTTTTAGCTCATCTAAAGTCTCAAACTTTTTATTGGCTCTCATATATGAGATAAATTTTATAGTAATATCTGCCACAGTTTCGCTGATATTTTGATCTATGATATGCGTCTCTATACTATACTTGCCATCGGTTGTGGCTCTAGTGCCTACGAAAGTTATAGAGGCTAGCTCTTGGTCGTCTATGGTGGTGGTGGTCTTGTACACTCCATCTTTGGGTAGCAAAAAATCAACGCAAGATATATTGATAGTCGGCAACAATTTTTTTGCACCCAGTCCTTGACCCGATATGACACTGCCTCGTATCTCATATGCTCTGCCTAACATATCGTTTGCTCTACCTATCTCTCCTATGGTTATATACTGCCTGATAGTTCGTGAGTGCACAGGTATATTTTCACAAACTACTTCATCTATGACTACTACTTTTTTGAAATTTTCTCTTAGCTCTTTGATACCACAAACAGCTCCAGCTCCAAAACGAAAGTCATATCCTACGACAATAGTGTCTAAGTTTAGAAACTTTTGTTTTAGCTTGTCTATAAACTCATAGCCTGATAAGTTTTTGATATCTTTCAAGTTTTCATAATATATAGGATATTTTGTGTGTTTTTGTCTATAAGTTTTAGGTGTGATATTTGCGTATCCGTTATCTATCACAAACACAGCTCCACTATCTCCTAGATGTGAAAAAAGCTTTTGATGAGCCGTATGCATACCATCAAAGCCACCTATAGCCAGTGCCGTAATATCGCTATCTAGCAAACCAATAAAATGTCTCAATATTGCCCCTCTTGCCAGATAGTTTGCTTGTCTGTTTTTGTTTTAGTCGCCAGTTTAGCCTAGCTGTCATCTGTTCGAACTCTTTTTTGCACACTGATATTTGCTCCATATCTACGACCACTCCGTGTCGGTCTCTTTTGGCTTTGACACCTACTTCAAACTGCGGTTTGTATAACAACACCAAGTCAGCATAAAAATATCTATCTATAGTATCTATGATATTTTTGATAGCTATAAACGACACATCACACACGACTATATCATATCGTTTGTCACTTTTAAACTGCCGTATATCTGTGTTTTCATAGAGTTTGACTTTGTCATTTGTCCGTATGCTCTCATCTAGCTGGTCGCTTCCTACATCTACACAATCCACACCAGCTATACCCAAACCCAACAACACTTCAGTAAATCCACCAGTAGAAGAGCCTATATCTAGTGCCGTCTTGCCTTGTAGCGGTATAGGATTTTCATACAAAAACTGCTCGAGCTTATAGCCAGAACGACTGACAAACTGTCTGCTATCACTGAGAGTTATATCCATATTTTCATCGGTTTTGGTGGAGCATTTGTCTACTATCTTGCCATCTATTGACACTTTGCCACTATTTATAAGCTCTTGGGCTTTGTTTCTACTTTTTATGCCATATTTCGCTACAAGAGTGCTATCCAATCTCATATGGGTCGCTTATATATCCGCTTATAGCACTATATGCTGCCACGGCTGTATTTGAGAGATATACCTTTGATGACCTGCTACCCATACGACCTACGAAGTTTCTGTTGGTTGTAGAGATACACACCTCATCATCGCCCAATATACCCATATATCCACCCAAACATGCACCACATGTAGGGTTGCTCACTACCGCTCCTGCATCTATGAGCTTGTCTATGTAGCCTAGCTTTGTAGCTGTTTGTAGTATCTTTTGAGTTCCTGGAGTGACTATCATACGAGTATGTTTGGCTATCTTTTTGCCATCTAGTATCTGTGAAGCTGTAGCTAGGTCGCTTAGCCGTCCGTTGGTACAGCTACCTACAAACACTTGATCTACTTTGATATGGTCAGCAACTGCCTTTGATATTGGCTTGCCATTTGATGGCAAAAATGGATATGCCACCACAGGCTGCAAAACAGATACATCTATGTGTAAAGTCTGGCAATATGAAGCACCCCTATCACTATAAAACTCTTTTGGTTTATCTCTTAGAGTTTTGTCTTTTAGAAACTCTCTAGTGATATCATCTACAGCTACTATACCACTTTTGGCTCCGGCTTCTATAGCCATATTGCATAGACTAAATCTATCGTCCATAGACAAGTAGGCTATAGTATCGCCTGTAAATTCTAGAGTTTTATACAATGCCCCATCTACACCCAATATACGGATTATCTCCAGTATCAAGTCCTTGCCAGTGGTATATTTGCCCGGCTTTCCACTAAACACTACTTTGATACTTTGTGGCACTTTAAACCAGTTTTCACCAGTGATCATAGCATACGATAGATCAGTGCTACCCATACCAGTGGCAAATGCCCCCAAAGCTCCGTGAGTGCAAGTATGACTATCTGCTCCTATGATGACATCGCCAGGTATCACCAAGCCCTTTTCTGGTAGAAGTGCATGCTCTATGCCCATGTCTTTTTCATCGAAAAAATGTTTTAGCTTATGTTTGTCGGCAAAGACACGACTGATCTTTGCTTGATTTGCACTGGCTATATCTTTAGCAGGTATGAAGTGGTCTAGCACTATACAAAAGCCATCTGGATTTGCTAGGCTTTTAGCTCCACTATCCTCAAATGCTTTGATAGATATGGGGGTGGTGATGTCATTGCCTATCGTCATATCTATGGGCGAGTTTATAATCTCATCTGCATACACCTTTTTGCCGGTGTGTGAGCTGAAAATCTTTTCTGTGATCGTTTGTGGCATATTTATCCTTTTGTTTGTGTTTTGATGGATTGTATCCAAATAAACTTAAATTTATAAATGATGACAACAATACAAAAAGTTTAAGCTTGTTTGGATAGAATTCTGTATAATTTTAAAATAGTTACTTGATAATTTTAGCATAATAATAAAATCATGATATTTTAGATAAAAAGAAAGGCAAAAAATGAGCTATATAGATAGAATTAAACCAACAGATAAAGGCATTACAACATATTTAGATGAATTAAAAAATTCAAATTATCAAATCCCAACTTTTCAAAGAGAGGTTGTATGGGAAAAAGAAAATGTAAAAAAACTATGGGACAGTATTTATAAATTCTATCCACTTGGGAGTATATTGGTTTGGAAAACTGATGTAAAGCTACAAAATCATAGACAAATCGGCGGATATAAATTTAATGATAATAATTTTTCAAGAAGCGAATATAACTATATTTTAGATGGACAGCAAAGGACAACATCACTGCTTACTTCGCTATATGACGGAAGTATACTAGGTAAACATAATTTTGACCCTTTATTGTATGTTGATTTAACTATTGAAAATAGTGATGAAACTGATGATGAGAATTATAAAAAAAGATTTTTATATTGGGATGAAATTAATGATAAAAACGGAAAATACAGACCAAATTCCCGAAAGAAAGAAAAATTTAATAATGGACTGATTGTAAAGCTATTTGACATTAAAGAAGATTTTAATAATTTACAAAAAACAATAATTAAGCATCCTGATGTTGATTTAAATTTTGACCATCCATATGTTGAAGAATTAGGAAGAATGAAACAAGTTTTAGATAACTACAGAATATCTTTTATTGAATTAAAAGGTATTCAAGTAGCTGAAGTTTGTCAAATATTTGAAAGAATAAATCAAGCAGGAAAACCACTGGATATTTTTGATATTGTAGTTGCAAAAACATTTAGACCAAATGAAGATAATAACGGTTTTTATCTAAGAGAGTTAATAGATAGCTTTAAGCATGAAGCAATAGAAAGAGGAAACAATAGTAACTTTTTTAATATTAGCAATTTTGATTATTTACAAATTATAGCAATTTTGATTAAAGAAAATATAGAAAACTCTGGAATAAAAAATATTACACCAAGATATTTAAATGATATAAAAACTGAACAAATTGAAGAAATATGGGAAAGTACACAAAATGCAATTTTAAAAACTTTTGACTTCTTTGAAAATTATCTTAATATTAAAATACCTCAATTAATCCCTTATAGATATTTTTATCTAACTGTAGCAAATTATTTTTATGAAAATAAAAACCCAGATTATGATTTTCTTAAGAAATATTTTTGGTTTTATAGTTTACATAATGATGATTTATTGAGCAATACAACAGATATTAATGCACATATTACTTTAATGGATAAAAATAAATATGATGAAGAATACAAATTTGATAGATTTTTAATCAATAAAGATGATTTAAGAAATGCAACCTATAGTTCAAAAGGCGTATTGTCAAGAGCGATATTATCTCTTTTTTCAAGTAAAAGACCAAAAGACTGGAAAAGTACAGATAAAGATGTCATAAGTCATAATTTATTTACTTCAACTGATAAGCCAAACTTACATCATATATTTCCATTAAATTATATTTCAAATAATCCAGGCAAAAATAAACTTAATAAAGATAGCTTAATGAACATTGCCTATTTAACACAACTTGCAAATTCGCATATTAGTGATAAGCCACCGCTAGAGTATATTGCAGAACTTGATAAAAATAAAGATTTTGAAAATGTTTTAAATACTCATTTAATACCAAATAATATTTTAGAGTGGGTTAGAGATAATAATTTACCAGAAAATGCTTTAGACCAATTTATTGATTTAAGAGTAGAGGCTATAATAATTGAATTAAAAGATATTTTGGCAGATATAAATTTTGAAGTTATTGACACGCAAGAAAATAAACAAAAGGAAAGTTAATGCCAGAAATAAGCAGATTTTATGGAATAGCGATCACTATGAATTTTAAAGATCACAATCCACCACACTTTCATGCTACTTATCAAGATTATGAAATATCGGTAGATATAAAAACAAGTGTAGTAAGTGGAACTATGTCAAAACGAGCATTAAAGATGATTTTTGAATGGCTAAAACTGCATAGAGATGAACTTTTAGAAGATTGGTCTTTGGCACAAGACAGAAAAACTTTGCTCAAGATTAGCCCACTACAATGAGGAGATTAATATGTTTATACATGTAAAAAAAGCGACACATATTTTAGATTATGAACTACAGCTAATATTTAGCAACGACGAAGTCAAAAAAGTAGATCTCAAAGACGAGCTATATGGCGAGGTGTTCGAACCATTAAAAGACAAAGATTTTTTCAAAGATTTTTTCATATCACACAACACTATTGAGTGGAAAAACGGAGCAGATTTTGCTCCTGAATTTTTGTACGAAATAGGACAAAAAGTTTAGGTCACCTCTAAAAACATCTGTAGCTCATAGAAGCTGGAAATAAGATATTTTACACGATATATTTTCGCTAAACAAATCGCCACGGCTACTTTTACTGAAAGTTCTCAGAGATACCTATAGTTTTTTCTACAAATTTATCATAAATGTTCGTTTTGTGCTACAAATTTATATTTTTTGGCTACAATGTAGCATAAAATTGACATTTGGAGTAGATATGGAAAAATTAGTTGTGAAACTAGCAGAACAAAAAGTTGGTGAGTTGTATTTTGAGAAGTCAAACAACAGCTTCGTGTTTAACTACACAGCAAAAACAGAGCAAATATCACTGACTATGCCATACAAACCGTCCTCATATATATGGGCAAATCACTTGCACCCCATATTTGATATGCATATGCCAGAGGGATATCTACTAGAGATATTTCGAAAATATATCTCAAAAGAGCATGGCTATGTCGATGAGTTTTTACTTTTTTCTTATCTTTGTGCAAATATCCAAAGCAAGATAACTTATGATAGCTACTACGATATATCATCATTTTTGCCGTTTGATTTGGAGTATGTGTTAAGTCACGACACCAAAGATACATTTGACAAACTAGTGCAGATGTTTTTGAGCAAAAATGCCATAAGTGGAGTTCAACCCAAAACTCTAGCGATACTAGGCGACAAAGAAACTCTATTGACTAGAGAATACATAGTCAAAACATGGGGCGATGAGTTTGACCAACTTGGTCTAAATGAATATTTTTGTCTAAAAGCAGTGCAAAACACAGGTGTAGATATACCAAATATAAAACTATCAAAAAACAATAAATTTCTACTAGTAGAGCGATTTGATATAGACAAAGATAGTGGTGAGTTTCTAGGTTTTGAAGAGATATTGGGTTTGATGGGCAAAAATAAAGACGAAAAATATAGCGGTAGCTACGAAGCTGTAGCAAATATGATATATGATATCACCACAGACAAGAGTGTCAATATGGAAAAGTTGTATAAAATCATAGTCATGAATTATCTACTAAAAAACGGCGATGCTCACTTGAAAAATTTTGGAGTGCTGATAGACAATAGCAGACAAAATATATGGCTATGTCCTGCATATGATATAGTTTGCACCACGGCTTATATGCCTCGTGATACACCTGCTTTGACTATGTTTGGCAGAAAAGTTTGGCTAGGCAAAAGCGAGCTGGTGAGGTTTGGTCATGAGTTTTGTCGTATATCACCAGAAAAATCCTGGCAAATATATGACAACTGCTTTGAGAGTTTGAAAGCCTCCACAAAAGAACTGCAAAGCTATGTCAGCTCAAATCCAAACTTTGCACAAATCGGCAAAAATATGATAGACAGCTGGACATCGTCTATACAAAATGGTGGAAATATATGAAAATACACGACTTAGGTGCAAATATAAAACAGCTACGAAAAGATCACAGCCTCACACAACAACAGCTAGCTAGCAGATGTGGTATAAGCCGTGCGACTTTGGGTAGGCTAGAAAATGGCAACGGCACATCTGTGTCTATATGTGTGCTAGATATGATATTGGCAAGTTTTGATCTCGAGATAGAGTTTAAAAGACGATACAATATGGGCATAACACCACTAGATGAGATAGAAAGATAGACAAGCTGTATAGA
>JAOZTH010000003.1 GCA_029939245.1 Arcobacteraceae bacterium | reverse complement strand
GTCATCTCCTCTATGGCAAACTTTGGACCCTCTTTGCCTATACCGCTTTCGCCTATACCGCCATATGGTTGAATATCAAACCGCAAAGTAGGTATATCGTTTATCACGACACCACCACAATTTGCCTCTATGATAAATCGTCTAGCCTGTGATAGGTCGTTTGTAAATATTGAGTGCTGTAGTCCATAGGCAGAGTCATTTATCTTTGTCATAGCTTCGTCATATCCGCTGACTCTCATCAAGCTAACTATAGGAGCAAACACCTCTTCACATACTATACTCATATCATCACGGACATCCGCTACGACTGTAGGATAGAAATTTCGCCCATCGTTTCGCCCACCTGTGAGTATTTTGGCTCCTTGTGATACTGCATCTTCGCACCAGTTTTTCGCTCTGTCTATACTGTCGTTATCTATAAGCGGTCCTACAAATGTATCATCATCATATGGACTACCTACTCGCAAAAGCTCTGTCTCGATTTTTAACTTATCGGCAAACTCATCGTATATATCGGTATGAATATAAATCCTTTGTAAGCTTATACATACTTGACCGCTATTTACAAATGCTCCAAATACCGCTCTTTTTGCAGCGATATCTATACAGGCGGTGCTATCTACATATGTGCCGGCATTGCCACCTAGCTCTAGACATAATTTTTTTATACCTGCTGTTTTGGTTATGGTTTTGCCTACTGGCACACTACCTGTGAAACTTAGCACTCGTGGTATCGGTGAAGCTACCATAGTCGAGCCTACTTCAATATCGCCATATATCAAACTGATAGCATCTTTTGTAGCATATGGACTATCTACAAAAAGTTTTATATATTTGTAGGCAGTTAGCGGTGCTTCTGGTGTGGGTTTTAGCACCACGGCATTGCCCGATATTATAGCCGGTGCTATCTTGTGTGCTATGAGGTTAAGTGGGAAGTTAAAAGGGGTAATACAAGCTACCACTCCTACAGGCTCACGAAACCAATACGATATAGTCTGCTTGCCACTATCTTGACTATCGCTATGATATGTCTCACCGCCTAGTTCTGTCATAGCGGTTATGCTTAGTCGCATAGTCTGTATACATCTATCCACTTCTATTTTAGCGAAGCTTATGGGTTTGCCGACTTCATCTACTATAGTTTTAGCAATGTCGTCTTTTTGGATTTGCAGGTTTTTTATGACATCTTCTAGCCATGATATTCTGCTTGAGAGTTTTGAGGCTTTTGTGTATTCGCTAGCTTTTTGTGCTATACATAAAGCTTTGTTTGTGTCCTCTATGCTACACAGGGGATATCTCGATACAACTTTTTGGTCATATGGACTTAACCTGTCTCGTAGCTCTGGTCGTCTCACTTCGCTACTGCCGAAAAATATATTTGCTGTCATAACTCCACTCCTACTTTGCAATCTTGCATGATATTTGGTTTGGTTATTTTTAACTTCAAATCTTTTATAACATATATAGCACAGATAGACAACTCACAAGCTATCAGTGCCTCTTCTATGAGTTTGTATTTGCCAGATATTATCGTATCTTGTATGATTTGAACAACTTTTGCATAGTCTATATAATCCTTTTTTTGTTTGTCATAATTATATCTAAACTCTACATCTACCACAATCTTTTGTGGATTTTGTCGTTCATGCTCTAGCACTCCCAATATAGCATCAAACTCTAGGTTGTGGATAAATAGTTTCAAATCCTTTGCTCGTTTCCTTGAAATACTCTAGCGATATTTGGTAAGTGTTTGTAAAATATGATAAATGCTATCATAAAAAGCGGGATATTTGAGTCTATTGCTAGACCATCATTCAATACGACAGCAGTTATCATGATAGTCAATAAACCCAAAAGCGAACTGACAGACGATATTTTCAACAGCTTCGCAGAGACTATCCACACTACAGCACCAGCGATAGTTGGTAGCGGCAACAACACAGCAAACACCCCCAAAGCAGTAGCCACACCCTTGCCACCTTCAAATACGAGATATATACTATAACAATGCCCGAGCACAGACAGCACAGCTATAGCCCATATGGTCTCCAACGGCATATCGTATGTGTATGCTACTGCTATGACCAAGATACCTTTTAACGCATCTAGTGTGATAGTAGCAAAGCCTAGCTTTTTTGCTAATTTTGGATCTTTTTGTTTGACCACTCTTAGCACATTTGTAGCACCTATGCTCTGGCTACCTGACTGCTGGACATCGACATTTGCAAACCTTTTTGCTAGCATCAAACCAAAAGGGATAGACCCCACTAGATATGCTACTACATAAAACACTATATTTATATTTATAAACTCCATAAAACTCCTTAATCTTTTATTTTATTTTTTTGTATCGTATTGTATCATAATAATATCAAAGTTGCCAGCCACAAAAACAGAAAAAATCCAACAACATCGGTAATAGTGGTCAAAACTACTGTGCTACCTATAGCTGGGTCAATCTTGAACTTTTGCAAAACCAACGGTATAGATGCACCGAAAAATCCAGCTACAAGTATATTTATAACCATACTTATAGCTATGACAAATCCTAGATATGGTATATCAAACCACACAGCCGATACGACCCCTATGATTACACCAAATACCAAGCCGTTGATCAGTGCTATGACTAGCTCTTTTTTGACTATTCTTTTAGCATCTCTTTGGTCTATATCTCGCAAAGCCAACTGTCTCACTGCTACTGTCAAACTTTGTGTGCCTGCATTGCCTCCCATGGAAGCTACTATCGGCATAAGCACAGCTAGTGCTACTATAGCTCCCAAAGTATCTACAAATAGTCCTATGATAAGCGATGCTAAAATAGCGGTAAATAGGTTTATACCCAACCATATAGCTCTAGTTTTTGTAGATTTGTAGATATTTTCGTCCTCTTCGGCATCGTCATTTACTCCTGCTAGATTGTATATCTGCTTGGTAGCTTGTTCATTTATAATATCGTGTATATCATCCGATGTTATACGACCTATGAGCTTGTTTTGTTTATCTACTACTGGTATGACCGACAGGTCGTATTGTTCGAAACTATGGACGACATCTTTTATATCGGTTGTGTCTTTTGTCCATATTACATCAAAGTCATCTTTGTTTGCCTCTATATTTTCACGCAAACTTTGTTTAAACTCAAATACAAGCAGATCGTCCAATCCTATGGTATGTTGCAAACTGTTTTCGTCGTCTGTTATAAACAAGTTTTGTATATGTTCTAACTCGCCACTTTTTTTTAGTGTGGCAAATCGCCGTATGATATCATGGACATTTTCACTCATCTTTGCTTGAAACAGTTCTGTCTGCATATGTGAGCCTGCTTGGTTTTCATCGTATGTTTTGAGCTTTTGTATATCTTGTTGGTCTTTTTTGGTGAGAGATTTTATAAGCTTTTGTGCTTTTTGTTTGTCTATCTGTTCTATCTCTTGTATCATCTCTAGTTGGTCGTCTGATTCTAGATTGTCCAAAGCTGTAGTTAGTTTGTCTGTATCTGTGTTTGATATTATCTTGTCTATAAATCTATCTGGCAGTGCTAGAGCTACATCGCCCAAAAGTTCAGCAGGTATTATCTGTATAGCTTTTGCAAACTTTTCATCGTCAAACTGCCGGACTATAGATGCTATCCGTGACGGATGGAGCTGTGTTATATCTTTTGAGCTTAGATATGTTTGGAGCTTATGCATAGTTATAACCTTTGATATAATCATCTATCTTTTTTATATCAAAACTTTTTGTAGCGACTATGTCTAGTCTCATCAATACTGGCTTGGTTTTTAGCAGATGTTTTAGCTTGTGTATGTCTTTGCTAGTGGTGACTATAGTATGGGTCGGATAATCTTTTATTATATTGTCTATATCTTGTGGGCGAAACTCATAGTGGTCATAAAACGACTTTATATCGCAGTTTGACGGCAAAAACTCTGCTAGTCTATCTGGCTTGGATATAGCTGTGATACACACGGTGTTGCTTGGAAGCTCATCTATAGTTTCGCCGTTTTGCTCGAAACTCACAACTCTTTGAAACTCTTCGCCATCTTTTATGACTATATCTGCCATACTATAAAAAAGTTTCGGTAGTTTGTATCCGCCACTAGGTAGGCAAAATATATTTTGTGGTTCATTTTTTGGTCTTATGAGGATATCAAACTTTTTGATATTGTATTTAGCATACCCATCGTCTAGAAATATAACTTTCGCTCCTAATTCTATAGCTTTGGCTATACCTATCTGTCTATCTTCACTGACTATGACTGTGGAGTTTGGTATAGCATTTGCTAGAGAGATAGCTTCATCGCCACTTTGTTGGACAGAAACTTTTATATCCCCTTTAAAAGACACGACCAACAAACCTTTTGTCTGTCTGCCGTGTCCTCGTAGCACCACAGCTATATCGTCATATCTTTTTGCTAGATACTCCACTATAGGTGTCTTGCCACTTCCACCTACTACTAAGTTGCCTACACTTATCACTGGCACTGACGAAAAAAATATCGCATACAATCTAGCTTTTTTATACAAAACTATCATACAATATATCATAGTCAGTGGCAAAACCAACATAGATATAATATTTTGGAAAAAATTTGGAAAAAACAGATACTGCTCAATCCATAAAAAAGTTTTGTTTTTGAAACTATTTATATCCATTTTGCATCTAACTTTATAATCTGCTCACACACAAAATCAACTTGACCATAACTCATATTTTCGTATATAGGTAGAGACAATATCTTGCTAAAACTTTTCAAGGCATTTGGGTATTGGGTGATCTTGTAGCTGTATTTTTCTTTGTAATACGACAACAGATGCAAAGGTATATAGTGAAGACCTGTAGTTATACCCTTGGTTTTTAGCTCCCTTGCAAAAGCATCTCTGTTTTTGTCTACCTCTATGATAAACTCACTATATACTAGATTTTTGTCAAACTTTTTTATAGTTATATGTTTTAAGTTTCGGAGTTTTTCACAATAAATTTTTGCTATCTCTACTCGCTTTTGCATATATGCTTCATATTTTTCTATCTGTGATAAATTATATATGACAGACAAGATATCTATATGAAAATCATGTGCTACTGTCTGGACATCATATAGATAGTCAAGCTCACGCTCTCCTTGATACACCATAGGCAAACCATTTGATTTTTGGATATAAAGCTTTTGCGCTGTCGTTTCATCTTGTGTTAACACAAAAGCAATATCTGCTATCTTTTTGTCTGAGAGCTGTTTGTTTATGGTCAATATAAACATGTCTGCCTTTTGTGTAGGTGTGTCTATATTGTCTTGTTTTTGCCCTAGCATATTTGTAGCTATTTTGACTAGTTTTATCTTGTATTTTTTGCATATTTTTTCTAGCCTGTCTATATCTGGCAAAATATTCGGCATAACTGCCCATAGCAATATCTTGATCTTTTTATGATAGTTTTCATCAAGATATAGCTCGAACTTATCTATATCCATATTGTAGTTGTCTATCATAATATCAATAAACACAGGTTTGCAGTCCAAGTGCCTAACCGCTTGAGGCAAAACCACAGGCGAACATACACTCATCATGACCTCGTCTCCTCTTTTTGTGCCATATACTTCCAAAGCTATCTTGATAGCGAAACTTATATTTGGCACAGCGACACAATGTTCTACAGCAAATAACTCTTTGAACCTGTTTTCTATATCTATGCTAGATATATTTTGTGTATTTTTCAAAGCCTTTGTGAAGTTGTTTATATCTGTATCATCGATAAAAGGTGCGAAAAATGGTATATCTTTAAAGTCCATCAAACTATCTTTGCTATGTTTGGCATATATCGTTTGAAACTATTTTTTGTCATACGACCTATAGTCATATCTATCAAAGCTTTGTCGTATCCATGCTCTACAAGCTGTGAGCTGTCTATGTTATCATCTACAAGTTTTTTCAAAACTTCATCAATCTTTTCATAGCTATAGCCTAGCTCTTGTTCGTCTGCCTGACCGCTCCATAGGTCTGCCGATGGTTTTTTGGTCAAAATATTTTCGGTTATCTGTAGATATGAGCCAAACTTATATAGACTGCTTTTGTATATGTTGCCTATGGGATTGAAAGCACAAGCGGTATCTCCATATATCGTGCCGTATCCTAGCAAAATCTCAGAGCGGTTTGAAGTGCCTACGACTACACCGTCTATACTACTGCTTATATCATATAAAGTTGCCATTCTCACTCTAGCTGTGAAGTTGCCTGCCTGTAGTGGTGTGGGACTTTTGTCTAAAAAATAGCTACCCACAACTTCTCCTATATGGACTATATCATAATCTATATCAAACTTGTGGCATAGCTGTTTTGCATCGTCTATGCTACTAGCACTTGAATTTTGTGATGGCATCAAGATGCATCTTAGATTGTCCGACCCAACCGCATGCAAACATAGCACTGCCACGACTGCAGAGTCCAAACCACCGCTCAATCCTACTATAAGTTTTTGTGCTTTTGTTTTTTTGAGTTCATCTTGTATAAATTTAACTAACCTGTTTTTTACTTGTGTATTGTTCATATATCATCTTTCCAGATGTTTTCTCTTCTCGACAACACAACTCCAAAAAGCTTGAACTCTTTTTTGCCTAGATAATACGGCTTCCACCATTTGATAGCTGTAGGCACTGTAAGATTGAGCAAAAATACAACCCCTATAAGTATATAAAACTGCTCCAGCGATATGATATGGTGTTGGGTAAAGGCTATGTTTATGACTATAAATGCTAGCTCAGCTCGTCCAAGCATACCAAAACCTATCATCACACTTTCGTGCCATTCGTATCTGCCAGTGTATCTTGCGGCTAGACTTGCTGCTATGACTTGAAGCACCAAAACCGCGATAAAAAGCACAAATATAGGCACTATGACGTTTGATATTATCTCTATATCAAACAAAAGTTTAGTGCCTAACATCAAGAAAAATATAGGACCAAAGATAGTAAATGCTAGATGATCCATGATGAGCTTTGCACTTTGTTGATGAGATTTTATCTCTTTGTTTATATTGAAGTTAAAATACTCGCCTTTGAGAAACAAACCACCAAAATATGCTCCGATAGCAGGATGAAATCCAAACACTTCTGCTAGTAATCCAAATGTAAATGCTATAAGTATCATGATGACAGGGGTAAATTTGCCATTTTGTGTGACCAGTAGTTTTCGTATGCCTAGCTGGTATCGTATTTTCACGGCTAGATTAAATATGATACCGTGTTTTTTGTTTTTTTCGACTACAAGAGTATCAGGAAACAAAACAAGCCCAATAAATGCCATAATACCAAAAAACAGCACCACTTTAACTATGATGATGCCAAGTCCGCTTATATCTATACCAGAAGATGTAACATGTCCTGCACTTAGTATTATAGGCATAAGTATAGACAAGCCTATCAGCGATAACACATCATCTACCACGGCTGCTGTCATGATAGCTGTAGCAGCAGTAGATTTGTGTAAGTTTTCGTCTCTTAAGCTCACCATAGTTAGAGACACGGCAGTCGCTGTCATAGTAAGTCCCCATATCATCTGACTATAAAAGTCAAACCCAAAAAACCCAGCAGTATAATATCCTGCTAAAAACGGAAACAAAGCACCGATAATAGCTATACCCATGCTTTTTTTGAGACCTCTCATAAAGTGAGATAAGTTTTCATCAAATCCCAAAGCAAACATTATAAATACTATGCCCCACTCACCTATAGCTTCTATGACTTGATGTTCTTGTGGTAATATACCTATGTTTACAGCAATACTTCCAAAAAGTATGAGCCATAGCACATCAACAGTTCTTGTCTTAGATGATAATATCTTTGCTAATACTATGAGAAATATTACTATAGTTGAATACATCCATAAATCATGGTGCATAATATCGTCCTTTTTTATATTATTTTATCTTTTTTTGCTTAATTTTATAATTTTTAGGTAAAATTCATAAAAAAAGGATTATAAGATGATAAAAAATATTATTTTGATTGTATTTGCGGTGTTTGTTTTTTCTGGATGTGCTTTGACTGGCTCAAGTGGTGGCAAGACAAACTACAACAAAGTGGATAAGGTTAACTACTCATTTATCATACCTACACCAAAGCTAAATGATACCTTGAAAACACAGTATCCTACACAGCAAACTGTATCGTATGGAGCTATGAAAGGGACTTTATATATCAAAGACCCAGTTGCTTATGAACAAAACAACAACGACAAACTAGTAGTCGTAGCAAACTTCAAGTTTGTGAACTATCTTTTTCCAAAAGGTTTGAACGGTATCATAGATATAACTTCTGGTATAAGATTTGAAGTAAAATCAAAAAAGATATTTTTCAAAAACTTAAAAGTGCGAGATATAAAGTTTGAGAACTTTTCATCGTCAAAATATATCACTTATGATCCACAAGAGATCATCACGAAACTCATAGCCAAAACAGTTTTGGAGTCATTGTCAAAAAAATACATATACAACTTGAGCTTAGATAGCAAATCTTTGGGGACTATAGAGTCTGTCAAAGTGTCAAATAGTAGAATATTTGTAAATCTAGGACTATAATGGCAAGCTCTGACCTAAAGCAAAGAGTTACTACTGCGGTTTTGCTTTTTGCCGGGTTTTTGATAGTTGGACTAGTAAACAATATATTTCTAACTTGGGCAGTGCTAGGTATCATGATGCTAGTCTCTATCGCAGAGGCTCAAAAGATATTTGACACTGCTTCAAAAGATATATTGATATATAGTTTGCTCGTTTGGGCTATAGCTTTGTTTTATCCAAAGCCAGAAGATTTAGTCTTTGTCGTGGCTATATTGTTGTTGTCAAAACTTGCCTACAACAACTCTATCAAGCCAAAAGATATGTTGCCTCTAGCTTATCCGCTCGTGTCATATCTCTTTATATTTTCTCTATATGTATCGTATGGTATGAAAGCTCTCATATGGCTCATAGTTATCGTGGTAAGTGTGGATATAGGAGCATATTTTGTAGGCAAAAAATTTGGCAAGACAAAGTTCAGCCCTACAAGTCCAAACAAAACTTTAGAAGGTGTAGCAGGTGGCATAATAGTCGCTACTATACTAGGCTCGCTTTTTGTAGTAAGCGAGCTTAGTTTTATAGTAGGACTGCTTATATCATTTATAGTAGCTATATCATCTATATTTGGCGATCTGTTTGAAAGTTATCTCAAACGACAAGCAGAGATAAAAGATAGTGGCGATATATTTCCCGGTCACGGCGGTATGTTAGACAGAGCAGATGGCTATCTGTTTGCTAGTGTGATACTGGTCGTGTTGCTTAGGTTTACTGTTTGATAATCTTAGGTTGCACTGGTTCTATTGGTGCGAACTGTATCAAGATAGCCTTGTCTCACAAGCTACATATAGATGTGCTAGTAGCTGGTGAAAATATCCAGCTACTCAACAGACAGCTCACTATAACAAATCCAAAGAGTGTAGTCATAGCCCACAAACGAGATATCCACAAAGTCAATCATCCAAATGTTCGCTTTGGCAAGCAAGCTATACTTGATGCTATAGAAAACTCCTCAAGTGACTTAGTAGTCAATGCCTTGACAGGTTTCATAGGACTTGCTCCTACACTCATGGCTATATCGTGTGGCAAAAAAGTCGCCCTAGCCAACAAAGAGTCTCTAGTAACTGCAGGGCAGTTTATAGATATATCAAAGATAATCCCCATAGATAGTGAGCATTTTAGCTTGCAATATATTTTAGACAAGACAAAAAATCTAGGCCATCTGACTATCACCGCCTCTGGTGGTAGCTTTAGAGATTTGCCACTAGATAAGTTTAAAAATATAACGATAAAAGATGCTCTAAACCACCCCAACTGGTCTATGGGAGAGAAGATCACTATAGATAGTGCCACTATGGCAAACAAACTTTTGGAAGTCGTGGAGGCTTATTGGTTGTTTAGCACTAAAAATATAGATGCTATCATAGAGCCAAAGTCTATAATCCATGCTTTTGTATCATATCAAGACGGCAGCACTGTAGCACATATGGCAAACCCATCTATGGTATTGCCTATATCCTATGCACTAACTGGTAGCTGTAGTGCTGATATGATGAGGTCTATATCTCTAAGCGAGATAGGGTCTTTGGAGTTTAGACAGATAGACGACTTGCGGTATCCTATATTTGGTCTCAAAGATGATATGCTAGACAATCCATCACTAGCTGTGGTGTTAAACACGGCAAACGAGATAGCCGTGGCGAGGTTTTTAGATGGTGGTATATCGTTTGTGGATATATCTCGTTTTGTGTTGGATACTGTAAATAAATATCACAGCCCAAAGATCAACACTATAGATGACATATATGCTATAGACCGACAAATAAGGCAGACAGAAAAGTAGCTACTAGAGAGGTTTTTTCTGTTTCTCTATAGCACATCTGCCTATCATCTCGGCATTGTCGCCACAATATTTTATAAGTGGTGCTTGAAAATTTGCACAATCAAACTTCGCTAGTAGCTTTTTGAGTTCATCTTGTAGATATATATTTGCACTTGCCCCACCTACTACGGCAAAATTTTGTGGTGGGTTTGTCTTAAAATATTTTTTGAGCTTCATGATGATATGCGACACAGCCGACTTTTGAAAACTGGCACATATATCGCTTTTGGTCTGTTTGTCTATGTTTGGCTCTTTGTTTATAGCTATTCTCACTGCATTTTTGAGACCGCTATAGCTAAACATTATCTGCGGACTTTGACGAAGTGGCACAGGAAAAGCATATCTGTTTTCATCTCCACTTAGAGCATATTGTTCCACGATAGGACCACCGGGATATGACAGACCCAACATCTTGGCTACTTTGTCATAACTCTCACCAAAACTATCGTCCATAGTCTCGCCTATAGTTTCCGAGCTGTTTTTTTCTACTTGCATTAGCTTCGTGTGTCCGCCGGATACAAGCAGACAGCACATAGGAAACTGGGCTTTTTTTTCTATAAATAGCGAATATATGTGTCCTTGTAGGTGGTTTATAGGTATAAGCGGTATATCCAGACCTATGCTTATAGCCTTTGCCATACTCACACCTTGTGTCAAAGATACTTTCAGTCCAGGGGCAGTCGTCACGGCTACAGCACAAAGATTTGGAAAATACTTTTTGGTCTTTGCAAATATCTTTGGTAGTGCTTCTAAGTGCAATCTACTAGCAAGCTCCGGCACTACTCCGCCATATTTGTCATGTTCACTCTCTTGTGATACCTTTTCACTGAAAACTATCTTGTAGTCATCTACACAAGTTATGGCAATACTGCTATCATCACAACTTGACTCTATAGATAACAGCAAGTTTTTTTTATGTATACAATCCGCCATTTACTTTGAGTATTTCACCTGTAATATACGATGAATGGTCACTTAGCAAAAATGCCACACTTTGTGCTACTTCATCACTCGTGCCAAATCGCCCTAGTGGGATGTTTTTTTCATAATTTTCTTTGATCTCTGGCTTTAACTCATCTGTCATATCTGTAGCTATAAATCCTGGGGTTATGGCATTGAATCTGATATTTCGTATAGCACCCTCTTTGGCAAATGCTTTGGTCATACTGTTTACTCCGCCTTTACTGGCACTATAGTTTGTCTGACCTGCATTGCCCATCTCTCCTACTATAGATGATATATTTACTACACTTCCAAATCTTTTTTTGCTCATATGTTTCAAGGCATCACGACACCCTATAAAAGCAGACTTCAAGTTTGCATCTATGACATCATCAAAGTCATCTATACTCATACGAATTGCTAGTTTATCTTTGGTTATGCCTGCATTGTTGACCAGATACGAAAGTCCGCCATCGCTATCTATTATAAGCTTCAACATCTCTTTCCAGTCATTTTCTACAGAGACATCGCCTTTGACCACACCTGCTTTTCCTCCATTTGCTACTATATCTGCCATGACCTTGTCTGCTAACTGTGGGTTGCTTCTGTAGTTTATCCACACCTTTAAACCCTCTTTTGCTAACTGCTTTGCAATACTTGCTCCAATACCTTTGCTTGAGCCAGTTACTAGCACATTTGAACCACTAAATTTCATAATTTTCCTTTTTTTGTATAATATCAAATTAAACTTAAGACTACTTGGGTATAATTATAAAATTTTGTAAAAGGTCTCATATGAAAAGTTTAGTTTTATTGACAAATTGTGATAAAGTTAGGGCTATTTGCCAAATATCACTCAAAGATACAAACATAGATTTGCAAGTAGTCAAAAGTGTTGATTATGTCAAGCCTAGCGATATGGTGCTTGTAGATGAAAGCTTTATCCACAGCGACCTAGACCTGCTCAAAGCATATGTCTCCAAGCTAAATGAAAACTGCGACAAGATAGGAGTCATCACGAGCAGACGAGACTTTGACAAAGATTTTGTATCGTTTGTGATACACAAGCCATTTTTGCCAAATCATCTAGTGCAAGTAATCATAACAGAATTTAACAAAATAGAAAACTTCAAAGTCAAAATAACAGACAAAAATTATAAACGAAATATAGATACAAATATAGGCACGATAAACAAACAAACAACAAGAAGAAAAAGTCCATCTGCTTTGAATATAAACGAGATAAATGATATCAAAAAACTACTTCAAGCTACTGCTTCTAAAAGAGAAAAGAGAAAAAATATAAGACTAAACATAGATCAAATAAGTGATTATGACGATAGCAACAGACCATTCAAAAGTAGAAGTAGTTCTAGATACAATACCATCAGCAGAAAAAATGTTGGTATAAACAACACTATCACACTGGATAGGTTTTTGCTAGAGCAACTCATGCCACTTTTTGCAGTCGTAGACAAAGAAGTAGTCACAAACCTCATGCGAGGCAAAGTTGTGGATCTGAAACTTAAACTTAGTACATAAAGGAGAATATATGACGACTATCGATGTAGCTCACCCATATTTTGGAGTATTTGTGATGTTTGCACTCACATTTGGAGCATTTATCGCCACTACCGTTTTGGCAAGGCTGGTGAGCAGGAGACTAGCGAGGCTTGACACAGAGAAACTTAAGACCACCTTGTATGAGTGTGGTCCAGAGGTTACCAAACAGCCCAACAGCATATCGCCACAGTTTTATCTCATGGCATTGCTTTTTATATTGTTTGATGTGGAGATCATATTTATGTTTCCGTGGGCGGTCAATTTCACCACTTTGGGGTGGTTTGGCTTTGTAGAGATGATATTGTTTATACTACTACTTACTATAGGTTTCGTATATGCATGGAAAAAAGGAGCACTGACATGGCACAGCATAAAGTAGATTATCTAAAAGACGGCGGTGCACCAGTGGTGCTGACAACTATAGACAAGCTAGTCAATTTTGGACGCAGCAACTCACTATGGCCTATGACCTATGGACTGGCATGTTGTGCTATAGAGATGATGGCTAGTGGAGCAAGTCGTTTTGACTTTGATAGGTTCGGCACTATATTTAGAGCCAGCCCACGACAAAGCGATGTGCTGATAGTAGCAGGAACTTTGACGAAAAAACATGCAGTATTTATGAGGCGATTATACGACCAGATGACAGATCCAAAGTGGGTAATATCTATGGGAAGCTGTGCAAACACTGGCGGTATGTTCAACACCTATGCCACAGTCCAAGGTGTAGATAGAGTGATACCTGTAGATATATATCTGCCCGGCTGTGCTCCACGACCTGAGTCACTACAATATGCCTTGATGCACTTACAACAAAAGATTCGTAGAAACAAAGCCGGCATGGCACAAAAATCAAAAAGGCTAATATGATGAGAATGTATCAAGACAAACAAAATGTTCAAAAAAAGTCCTACCACAGCGATAGGTTTTACAAGACTCCGACTCTACCAAAACTAAACCCAGACACAAACTCTGTATTTGCTACAGATATAGGTAGCCTACAAACTATAGTAAATATAAAAGATAGCTATATCCAAGCAGGTCATCTAGTGATATATATAGACCCAGCAGACAATACTACTGCTATAACATATCTAAAAGATAGTTTGGATTATGACTTTATGATGGAGTTAAGTGCTATCGATTATATAGCTACTCGTGGTGGATTTGAGATATTTTATGAGATGTTATCTACTACCAAAAAAAGCAGAATCCGTCTAAAGTGTTTTATCCAAAAAGATGAAGCTATACAATCTGTCTATAGTATATTTAATATGGCAAACTGGAGCGAGAGAGAGATGTATGATATGTATGGAGTCAAGGTCAAAAGCCACCCATATATGAAAAGAATCCTCATGCCGGACGACTGGAGCGGACACCCACTGCTGAAAACATATCCACTCATAGGCGATGAAGCTGCATCGTGGTATGAAGTAGACAAGATATTTGGGCATGAAAACAGAGACAAGATAGGCAAAGAGCTAAGAGATACGGCACAAGTAGATAGATATGACACAAATAGATTTGCCCGACTAGGACACGAAGTGCCAAAAGGTGCCGACATAAGCGGTGGCGAACCAGATACTCCTATACGATACCAAGAGGACGGTGGCTCTACACTTGTGACAAAATTTGACAAAAAACCGTCTAAAACACTAGACAAAAGAAAGTAGGAGAGTAGTATGCAACAACCAAACAGGCTAAAACCATTTTTCGAAAATATATCGTTTGACAGAGAAGACAACACTATGGTGGTCAATTTTGGACCACAACACCCGTCCGCTCACGGACAACTTCGGCTGATACTAGAGCTACAAGGCGAAGAGGTCATAAAAGCAGTGCCGGATGTAGGATACCTACACAGAGGTATTGAAAAGATGGGCGAAAATATGATATACAACGAATTTTTGCCCACAACTGATCGTATGGATTATATAGCCGCCACAGCAAACAACTATGGATTTGCCTTGACGGTGGAGAGACTTATAGGTATAGAAGCACCACGAAGAGCTCAAGCTATACGAACTATGCTTTTGGAGTTAAATCGTATCATATCACACCTTTTTTGGCTCGCAACTCATGCACTTGATGTAGGAGCTATGAGTATATTTTTGTATGCTTTTAGAGAGCGAGAGTATGCTATGGACTTGATGGAGGACTACTGCGGAGCTAGACTCACACATAGTGCTGTCCGCATAGGTGGAGTGCCACTTGATTTGCCAGAAAACTGGCTAAACGATCTACACAAATTTATAACTACTTTGACAGAACAGCTAGAAACATACGAGGGACTGTTGTCCAAAAACAGAATATGGCGAATGCGACTAGAAAATGTAGGAGTGATATCTAAAGATATGGCGAAAAGTTGGGGCGTGACTGGTCCTGCTCTTCGTGCGAGTGGAGTTAACTGGGATTTACGAAAAGAGATGCCATATGAGCTATACAGTGAGCTTGACTTTGATGTGCCAGTGTCTGACAGAGGCGATAGCTACGGCAGATATCTATGTTATATGCAAGAGATGAGACAATCGATGAGGATACTTAAACAACTTGTGCCAATATATGAGCAAACCGACACACAACTGATGGCAAACAGCCCACGATATGTATCGCCTACAAAAGAGCAGATGATGACACAAAATTATTCTCTCATGCAACATTTTGTGCTAGTGACACAAGGTATGCGACCACCAGTTGGTGAAGTTTATGTAGCAACCGAATCACCCAAAGGAGAGCTAGGATTTTATATCAACAGCGATGGTTCGCCGTATCCATATAAACTCAAAGTTAGAGCACCTAGTTTCTGGCATACAGGTTTGCTACAAGACCTGCTACCGGGACACCAGCTAGCGGATGTGGTCACGATCATAGGAAACCTAAACATAGTGTTTGGTGAGATAGATAGATAGGAGCAAAATATGAAAAGATATGATCTAAGACCACTGAAAGAAAACTTTGGCGACAGAATGATAGAGCTGATAAACAGCGATATAAAAGATGGCGAAAATGCAATAATATTGTTTGAGATAGGCGACTTTAGTGCTGTCCAAAAGTCAGCGGATATAGTGCGAAAACACAACTGGACTCTCATGAATTCTCTCAAGTTCAACGAAGTAGACTGGACTATAGTGGTGAAAAAAACTGCTCCACAGACACAAAAGACTACAGACACAAACGACTAGGCAAAAGATATGAGCAAGATATATTTTTCTATATGGCAAGATGAGGTCATAGACAACCGTGCCAAAACAGCTGGTGATATCAAAGACACAGCCCATAAACTGCCGTTTGAGTTTGACAAAGACCAACCGACCAAAGCATTTGTAGGGTGGAGTGGTTTTGCTATATTTGACAAAAACACAGACATAGTCCAGCTAGCCACCAACTATGCTAGACAATACCAAGAATACGGCGAAGCCTGTGGCAGATGTGCCCCCGGAAGGTGGGGCGGTAGGATATTATACGATATATTGGATAAAATTGGGCGAGGAGATGGCGAGCGAAGCGATCTGGCACATCTCAAAGAGATAAGCTCTACCATGAAAGAGACTAGCAAATGCGAGATAGGCAAAACTGTGCCAGTGCCACTGCTTTATATGATACAATATTTTGAAAAAGATTTTATGCGATGTATACAGGAGCAAACTCCATCGCCACGATATACAAAAGATGACAGCAAATATATAGCAAAAGTGACAGCTCCTTGCACTGATCTATGTCCGTCTCATGTGGATATACCTGCATACATAGAGGGAGTTAGGGATTTGGATTTTGAAGCGTCACTCAAAGCTACACGACAAACTATGCCACTATCTCATACTTGTGGGAGAGTTTGTCCACATCCATGTGAAGATGCTTGTCGTAGAGCCAACTTAGATGAGCCTATATCTATCATGGAACTCAAACGAATAGGTGCTGACTATGAGACAGACCACGCTTTGCAGTGGTTTCATCCTATCAAACCAAAACCACCCAAAAACGATGGCAAAAAGGTAGCTATCATAGGAGCAGGTCCTGCTGGTCTCACTGCTGGATATTATCTAGGATTAGATGGTATAGATGTGACTATATTTGAAGAGTTGCCAGTGTTGGGTGGTGAAGTAGCCGTAGGTGTGCCACAATACCGTATGCCTATAGAAAAATACAACCAAGATATCAAACTAGTAGAAGATATGCCGACTGTCAAGATCATCAAAAACCACAAAGTAACTGCAGATAGGTTAAAAGAGATATACGAGCAGTTTGATGCTACTATGCTAGGTTTTGGTGCCAGACTATCCAAAGCGATACGATGTGAAAACGAAAATCCAGATATGGTAGGATATTGGGGAGCTATAGAGATGCTTGACAAGGTCAATCTGTGGCACAAATACCGTATAGGCTCGCCAGCTAGAGAAGACTTAGAAGGCAAAACTATCGTATGCGTAGGCGGTGGATTTACCTCTATGGATGTGGTGCGATGTTCTATACGAGAGGGAGCCAAACGAGTGGTCATGTTATATCGTAGAGATGAGAAAACTATCATACGAAACACTACACTAGAAGAATACACAGAAGCGGTCCAAGAGGGTGTGGAGTTTGTATTTTATAGTGCTATAAACAAGCTTATAGATGAAGACGGTGTGCTAAAATCACTCATAGTAGATATGTTTGAGCTAGTTCCTGACCCAGACGGCGGTAGAGCTCAGCTAGTCAAACAAGAGGGCAAAAGCTATGAGATAGAGTGCGACTTTGTCATACCGGCAGTCTCTCAAAGCTCTGATCTGCAAATATTACCAAAAGAGTGGGAGCTAGAGATGACTTCATGGGGGACACTGCTAACCAACGGCAGAGACTATATGACTAGTCGTGCTGGTCTGTTTGCGTCTGGAGACTGTGAATACGGACCTATGACTATAGTCAATGCCGTAGGACAAGCCAAAAGAGCAGCAAGTGTCATATCTAGATATATCTATGATGGCAAAGTTAGTTTGACAGATGATGAGATCATGGAGGATCATTTTAGCCGACTTAGAGTTTATAACAAAAACGAAAAGATCACAGGCTGGATGCCAGGATTGCCACGAGAAGAGAGTGAAAAGTTAGCTACCAATATTAGAAAAACAAACAACAGCGAAGTAAATCTAGGTTTCACCCAACACGAAGCTGTGGCAGAAGCTATGCGATGTATGCGGTGCTATTATATAGGTATGGTGGTCGTATGAGTGAGCGGATTATAAACAGGGGCAAAAAACTTAAGCTAACTATAGATGGCATAACTTGTAGCGGAGTATATGGCGAAACTATATTGCAAATAGCCAGGCGATACGACATATATATACCTACTATGTGTTATCTTAGCAAAGTATCGCCTATAGGCAGCTGTCGTATGTGTGTAGTAGATGTGAGCGGTGTAGATGGGTTTGTGTTAAGCTGTCAAGAAAAAGCAGTAGACAAAGCCGTCATCGCGACAAATAGCGACAACCTACACAAACACAGACAAAATATCATGAAGCTATACGATGTAAATCATCCACTTCAATGCGGAGTTTGCGACAAAAGTGGCGAGTGCGATCTACAAGACAAGACACTAGAGTTTGAAGTATCATCACAACAATTTATGGCAAAAGACCAGTATAGAAAAAAGAAAAAGTGGGGAGTTTTGAGCTACGACCCATCGCTTTGTATATTGTGTGAAAAGTGTGTCAGCACTTGCAACGAAATCATAGGCACAAAGGCTCTATATATCAAAACAGGCGGCTACAAATCAACCATAGATATCAGTATGTCAAAGTGCGAACAGTGCGGGGATTGTATATCGGTCTGCCCGGTTGGAGCTATGGCATCGAGCGACTTTAAATATCGCTCAAATGCTTGGGAGTTATCAAAAACCCCATCTAGTTGCGGTCATTGTAGTGCTGGATGTGCTTTGTCCTATGAAAGTAAACCAGTCAGAAACGAGACAGGCAAACAGGTTCAAAAGATAGTCCGTGTCACAAACGACAGTGAGTTTGGCACACTTTGTGGAGCTGGACGGTTTGGGTTTGATTTTGCTACAAAAAACTGTGACAAAGATGTGGCGGTATTTGACAAAGCACTCAAAGCTCTAAAAACAGCAGACACTATCAAATTTAATTCATATATCACAAACGAAGAAGCCTACATACTACAACAACTCAAAGCCAAACTAGGAGTAAAACTAGTAAACGAAGATGCAGTTTGTTACAAACGATTTTTGGAAAACTACACTAGCATATCAAACAACTCTTTATATACAGCCGACACCAAAGATATATCAAACAGCGGCTTAATCGTGTTGATAGGCTCGAGGATAAGCAGGGACAATCCAGCGGTCAAATATGCTATAAACCAAGCAAACAAAAAACACAGAGCTAGTTTCATATATATGCACCCTATAGATGATATAGCTTTAAGCGACAAGTACACATCATTTGTCAAATACGAAGCAGGAGCAGAAGAGGCAGTCATAGCGATGCTAGGCTACTATTTGCTACGAGACAATCCAGAACTCAAGCCATACATAGATACTCTTGATATAGGCAACTTAAGCGGTGAGTCAAGTGTCGGCGAAGAGGAGATAGAGCAGATATATCAACTATCAAAGAGACAAAAAACACAAGTTTTGATAATAGGCGAAGATATATACAGACACAAAAATGCTACAAATATAGCCAAAATAGTTGGGTTAATAGACAGATACAGCTCTTTTGCAGTCTGTTTGGTGCCACCACAGACAAACAGTTTGGGAGTATCACTCATATGCGATATGGACGACAATGTTTCTGGCAAAACATTTGGCTACAATGTAAAAGCAGATTTTGTAGCTGGAAGCATAGCCAAAGCAGATATATCTATGCCATCACTGTGCCAACAGGAGGGGACATTTGTCACTATAGACAAAAAAGTTGTCAATCTAAATGTAGCCGTGGAGTTTGACGGATACTGTCTTAATGATATAGCAAATGCTGTGCTAGATGAAGCACAAGAGTTGACTGTAGATTATACTGCCAAACTACCGACCCACAAAGGTTTTGTGGATATCTGCTTTGATGATATGTCAAACGGCTACGACAAACACGGAGTAGATACTCGTGGATATACTCTACAGACAATAACAGGTAAAAAAAGACTAAATATAGCTAGTATTGACGATATTGACGACATAGGAAGTTTCGATGGCACGGTCATATATAGGTGTGAGCCACTACATCAGTTTAACTACCATACACACAGCTCACCCATACTCAAAGGCGACAAACATTTGCGAGGCTCTGTATCGTTTGCCACAGCAGCGAAGATAAAAGATGGCGACAAAGTCTCTATACTATACGATGGCTTCGAGACTACTAGGAGATTTAAGATAGACAAGACTATCCGAGGCACTATAGCCTTGTATCCTACATTTGCTAGTGGTTTAGATGGAGACGATATAGATAGTGGCTATAGGTTTAAAAAGGTTAAGGTAGTCAAGGACAAACAATAAAATATATCAAAATTTCACATCTTGGCAAAACTTCAAAATATTTGGATATAATACGAACAGGAAAAGGGAAAATCATGGAAATTTTTACAGATATTACAACACGACAACTAGTAAATTTTTTTAATACAAAAAATTCTCTGTAAAAAACTGTTTTTTCTATAAGCCTGGTATTTAATCAGAGGGTTCATTTCTTTGTTTGACATACTTCCCCATCTAGACGATGAAAACAAGATATATATTTTGACTATGTTTTGAATTTTTTTGTTGCTTGCCCATATAATAAAACTTTTGAATTAAAATCGCCTGTGAGCTTAATATTGTCAAACAACATTTCAACGACCTTGATTTTGTTCATAACAAACAACACCTCTCTATAGTGATTTTCTCCACTGTTTCTGATCTCCAATTCTCCTACATTTAATTTTTTGTATCGAAATAAAACTTTTTGTTCCGATGTTTCTGTGCTTCGTCTTGCCTGTGAGTTGACAATCTCAAAATTGTCAGCAAAGCATTTTATGACATCTTTGTTGAAAAACAGATGAAACTTGTCCTCATATTTGATAGTCCAATAATCAACTTCACCGCCATTGAATATTGCTTTGTTTAAAAATGTTCTGACTCTTCTTTTTTCTTGAAATTTATCTTTGAGTTCTATCATGGGGATTTTTAATTGCTCTTTATAATATTTTTTATCAGTCTGGTATGTCATAAATGTTTCAGGATATACATCTAAACACTTGATAAGAAGTTGTCCTATACCATTCATAGACAAAAAGGCATCATCACTTTCAAACCTATTTTTGCCATACAAAAATATCTGCCATCTTTTCGTGCCACTTTTAACACTATGTGCATCTCCGTTTTGGTCTATTACATCTTTTTTTGCTTTTGGGTCATTTTGATAATCACAGCTTTGCCCTATCAAGTTTGCAAACTCCAAGGCATCTGCGTGCCCTTGTGCTCTAACAAATCTTGCTTTTTCACTGCTCATGGCTTTTTTCTTCATCGTTTTATTATCAACACTTCATGAGACTTTTTGATATGATTATCGCCATTTTTTTCTCTGTTTGCACCTATTCTTGTCTCTCCTTGCCCCATAGTATATTGCCATGATACTTCAACAAATTCAAAATCTTTATACCAGTTTCTTATACTAGTGCAGTCATTATAAGACAGAACAAATCCACCTTTATGCTCTAGTAATAAATCTCTTAGTTTCTCATGATCAAATCCATTATGATGTATAGGAAAATTTCTTTGTGGGTATATACCCTTGAACATCTTGCTGTCACCTTCAAGATAATATGGTGGATCACAATAAAGCATATCGTTTTTGTATTTTGGTATCACATGCTCAAATGATCCTTGAGACACACTTAGGTTTTCAAGTTTAGTATTTGCTACTTTTTGAATCATGGAGATGTATCTTTTTTCTTGCATATATACAGATGATGGCCAAGATAAAAATCCTGGTCCATAAGAGGTGTTATGATTGTAGTAGTAGTGTGAAGCTAACTCCAAATTATCATCTATTAGCTCTATATTTTGCCAGTGACTTTTTAGTTTTTCTTTCACTATCTTAAAGCCTTCATTTGTAGGCTGGAAGTTTTTTAAACTGTTTGCCAATTTTTTTGGATTTTTTATCTGTTGTTGCCAATAGTTTACTAGTATGTCAAATATATCAAAACCGATTACTTCAATACCAGCATATGTAGAGCATGCAATTTCAAATGACCCACCACCCATAAATGGCGATATTACTCTTTTTGTGTTTTTGGGTATTTGCTCTAATATCGTACCAACTGCTAAACTTTTTCCGCCTGCATAACGCAGGGGAGAGCCCAAAAACCTTCTGTATCTGTTTTTACCATTTACTGTTTTTAGATTATTTAAAAATAGAATTTTTTTATCTTTTTCTTCTATATCCATGACAGACTGTTGTGCAAATATATCTTTTGCTTTATAAATTATTTTTTGTATAAATATCCTTTTTTTTGTATTATACCAAAACAATATAAATCTTGACTATTCTTTAGATATAATAATGGCACCTCTAAATAAGAATGAGACAATATCTTATGAAAAGTGATACTTTTTGTCTCGCTCGTGCTACCATGGATGTCTCGCTCGTGCTATCGCTTGACAGGCAAAAGCCTGTCTGTCGCTCCCTAACTTCGCGGTCGCCCCGTGGGCTCCTGCTCTAGTCTCTAGTCTCTAGTCTCCAGCAAACTAGCCACTAGTCGCTAACAACTTCAACAATATCGCCATACGAATAGCCACACCATTTGTAACTTGTCGTAGCACTTTGCATCTGTTATCTGCTAGCATATCATCGCTTATATCTATGTTTCTGTTTACTGGTCCCGGATGTAGCAGTAGCACATCTCTATCGCCAAATATATCTTTGGTGATACAATAGTCTCGTCCGTATTGCTCCAAAGTCTTGTAGTAGCTTTCGCTGTGCCTCTCTATCTGTGTCCGCAAACTCATGACTACATCTACTCTATCTATGACATCGGTTAGTTGATGAGCTTTTTCAAAGTTATCATCTATAGGCATAAAGCACTCAGGAGCTACAAGTATGAGTTTGAGACCAAGCCGTGGTAGTAGCTTTATGTTGCTAGAGGCTACTCGTGAGTTTTTGATATCACCTACTATAGCTATGGTCTTGCCATCTATATCTCCACCGAAATGCTCATCTATAGTGTATAAGTCTAGCAAGGCTTGTGTGGGGTGGGAGTTTTTGCCGTCTCCTGCATTGATGATAGGACAGTTCACATATCTAGTCAGGCTTTTGGGTAGTCCGCACGTCCTGTGTCTCATGACTATGGCATCTGGGTTCATGGCATTTAGGTTGGCGACTGTGTCCTCTATGCTCTCGCCTTTGCTACTAGAGCTAGTGCCTAAGTCTAGATTGACTACTTTTGCACCTAGTCGTTTGGCGGCTATCTCAAAGCTACTTCTAGTCCTCGTAGAGTTTTCAAAAAAAAGTGTAACTATAAGTTTGTCTTGAAGAGTGTTTGAACTTTTTGTATCGTTGAATACTTTTGCTATGGCAAATATCTCTTTTATCTCATCTATACAAAAATCATCTTGTGTGATAAAATGGCGAGGTTTTTTAATATTCTGCATATATCTTTAACTGTCTGCCTATCCTTGGGGTTTTTAACTTTTTGATAGCGGTCGCTTCTATCTGTCGTATCCTCTCACGACTTAGACCTGTCTCCGTAGATATCTCGTCAAGTGTCCTGTCACTACTATCTTCTGTCAAGCCAAATCGCATACGAAGCACGACTTGTTCTATATGTGGCAAGTGGTCTATGATGCTCTCTATCTGTATCTTTAGATCGTCCAGCATGATGCTCTTTAGTGGGCTTTCTGCTTTTGTATCTGGTATAAAGTTGCCCAGTCTAGCATCCTCTTCTGTGCCTACAGGCGTCTCCAGCGAAACTGGTTTTTTGGTAATCCTGATCACTTGATTTAGCTTAAACTCATCTATACCTAAAAGTTCAGCTAGCTTTTTGTTGTCTGGCTCTTCTCCTGTCTCTTGCAGATATTTTCTAGTAGCTATATTGATACGATTTACCGTCTCTATCATATGAATCGGTATCCGTATAGTCCTAGCTTGGTCGGCTATAGCTCTAGTGATACCTTGTCGTATCCACCATGTAGCATAGGTAGAAAATTTATATCCTTTTTCATACTCAAACTTATCGACTGCTTTCATCAGCCCTATGTTGCCCTCTTGTATCAAGTCCAAAAATGCCAAGCCTCTGTTTGTGTATTTTTTGGCAACCGATACGACCAATCGTAAGTTTGCTTTTGCCATAGTAAATTTAGCATCATTTGCTATCTGTTTGCCTATCTTTATCTGTGTAAGTATATTTTTGATCTCATCATCATCGGTATCAAAGCCAGTAGAGCTATCTTCTCTGGTTCTAAACAGTTTTTGTATCTCCATATATATATTTACCATAGTAACTTCTGGCACCATCTTTGCTATCTCTGGCTTGGTGAGTTTCAATATCTTTGAAAGAATCTTTTCGTGGTTTTTTTTGAGAGTATCGCTAAACAACGGTAGCTTATATTCTAGCAGTTCCAGCCTAGAGTTGAAGTCATCGTCACCGTTTATAGTGGTTTCAAGTGCTTTGACTATCTCGTTGATAAGTTTGCTAGTAGGTTCTAGTGTAGTGAGACCTAGTTTGAGTTGATTTCTTTTAAATGCGAAACTCAATATACCAAAAAGTTTTTTTGTGGAGTCTGGTTTTTGTGGTTTTTGATATTGTTTTTCAAACAATATCAACTCTTTTGATGCTTTTTCCAATATCTTAAAATCTTTTCTTATGTGCTTTTCTCTCTTTTCATAAAAATGTAATTTTTGTTCTATTTTGTCCGCAGCACTTTTTTTTATTTCTTTGGTATCGTCTTGATGTGATTCTTCATTTTGGTCATAACTTTTAAACAGTTCTTTGACTTTTCTCTCACGGTTGACTAACGGTTCTTTGTAGTCCATGACAAACTGAACCAGATATGGTATAGAGCAAATAGCATTTAGTATCGTGTCTTCGCCTTGATCCATAGATTTGCTGAGAGTTATCTCCTGCTCTTTGGTAAGCAGTGGCACAGTGCCCATCTGTCGTAGATACATCCTCACAGGCGAATCAGTCCTGCTCCACTCGGACATCTCTTTTGAATTTAAGATATCCTCGTTTTTTTGATCTTTCATATCTCTTTGTCGTTGGAGTTTTTTTTGTCTTATTTGCTCATCTTTCGTGGCAAATATAAGTTCTCTGGAGCTTAGAAGTTTGACATTGTATATCTTTTTGAGGGCTTCTATCTTTTTGCAGTTTGCTAAAGTCGGCATCTTTTCGAAAGTTGCCACCAAACTTTCGTATGTTTCTTTGCTGTTTTTGCTGTTTTTGAAAAATTTTTCCAATACTTTACTAATATTTACTTTTGCCAATTTATTCTCCTATACCAAGATACAACCAAGATTACCCTGTGTTATAGTCCCAATCTCGTATGCATCTGTGTTGTCTATGATGGTTTGGGCATTGGTCTTGTCCACTATCCACACAGCTCCTACTCCCATATTAAAGGTTCTATACATCTCGTTTGGTTCTACATATTTTCCTATCTCATCAAATATATCTAGTCTCTTTATCTGCGATTTATAGATATTTGCCTGTAAGTCATCTGGTAGCACTCGTGGTAAATTTTCTACTATACCACCACCAGTTATATGCGACATAGCTTTGATATGCTCTTTGTGAGCTAAAAACTCATCTACATATATACGAGTAGGTTCTAGCAAAATATCTATAAGTTTGCGTCCGTGTAGTGTATCGTCTAGCGACATATTTAGCTTGTCAAAAAATATCTTATGCACTAGACTGTAGCCATTTGAGTGGATACCACTACTAGGCAATGCCAACAACATATCGCCATCTTTTATATGGGATTTTCTGTCTATCTCATCTTTTTCGGCTATACCTACACAAAATCCAGCTAGATCGAAGTCGCCATACCTATACATAGTCGGCATCTCTGCTGTCTCGCCACCTATCAAGGCACAACCACTTATACGACAGCCATCGGCTATACCTTTGACTACAGCAGTAGCTTCCTCTATGTTTAACTTGCCAGTAGCATAATAGTCCAAAAAAAACAAAGGTTTGCCAAAATTACACAAAATATCATTTACACACATGGCTACTAAATCTATACCGACTGTGTCAAACTTTTTTGCAAGTATAGCTAGCTTGAGTTTGGTTCCCACTCCATCTGTGGCAGATAGTAGCACTGGTTTTTGATAGCCAGTAGGTAGCTCAAAAGCACCAGCAAATGAGCCTATGCCTCCTAGTACACCTTTTGTTTTCGTAGCAGATACTAGTGGAGCTATGTTTGATATAAAACTGTTGCCAGCATCTATATCAACCCCTGCATCCTTGTAGGATAGTTTTGACATCGTTAGCTTTTAGTTGAACATTTTTTGCTTATCATACATGTAGGACAAAAGTCAAACAATCCAGCTAGCAAAGGCAATATACCTAGATAAAACCAAGCGTTGCCACTACCAATACCTATACCTATGAGCCCAGCACCCAAAACTACTCTAAACCTCTTGCAAAAATCCCGTATTTTATCAAACTTATTCATATATCAACCTTTTTTTATAAATTTTAGATATTATATCAAAAATAACTTCAAGGAACCAAAAATATGATAAATGAGACAAATATTTTGAACGAAATGTTGATACATGTGTCAGCCACGACACATCAAGACCCGCAAACTGCCCTAGTCATAGGAGAAATCAACGACAACTTCAAAGACAACATAGCCCAGCATGATATCAAAGTGATATATACACAAGACCTAGATGGCAAGATAAACAAAAAGTTTGATATCATCATATCGCTAGACAAGATAGACAAGCAAGATATAGAAAAGATAGACGATATGCTAGAGCCAAAGTGTGGTATATTTGTATTTATCGCTGATAAAGTTATAGATGATATAAAGATGGTATCGTCTCGTTTTTGGATAGTTATGCCATATCACTTTTATAATACAAATGCCATATTTTGCTCAAAAAAGTATCACCCACAAGCAGATATACGATGGAGTGTGTCGGATATGATCGTAGATACAGAGTATTACAACAGCGAGATACAAAATGCTGCATTTGTATACCCGCAATATTTTCACGAAAAGTTGACAGGTATTGCAAAAAGATAATCTACCATATGCCATAGCCTTGACAGGCGGTATAGGCTGTGGCAAAAGCACTGTTTGTTCGCTTTTAAGTTTGAGTGGATTTGATATCATAGATAGCGACAAGATAGCAAAAACTATCTTGGACGACAACAAAGAGAAACTCAAGCTACTTTTTGGAGAGGAGTATATCGTAGGACACGAGATAGACAGACAAAAGCTAGGGCGACTGGTCTTTGGCGACAAAAGAGCCAGACAAAAGCTAGAAAGTTTTGTGCATCCACTTATATACGATGAGGTGATAGCTAGAGCAGATGAGCTAGAAAAAAAGCAGACACCATATATCGTAGATATAGCCCTATATTATGAGACAAAAAACTATGATATAGACAAAGTTGTCTGTGTCTATTGTCCTGTATCTATGCAGATACAAAGAGTTATAAGTAGAGACGACAAGACACCCAAAGAGATAGATGATATCATAAATTCACAGATAGATATAGAGACCAAAAAACAAAAAAGCGACTACGTCATAGACAACACAAAAGAGTTAAGCCACCTACAAGATGAAGTGGATAGATTTAAAAAGGAGATATACCATGACAGATGAAAAAGTTTTTGATGCCTCCGGCAACAACTTTGTCATAATCCAAAAGCCCACAAAAGCAGACTATAGCAAACTGGCTGTGTCGTTGTGTCAGAGATACCAAACAGATGGGCTGATAATAGTGCTAAAGCCCACAGATAGTCAAGTCGCACAACATAAGGTTGATTTTGTATGGCAGTTTTATAACCGTGACGGCTCTACAGCATCTATGTGTGGCAACGGCACTAGAGCAGTCGCTAAGTATTATCACCGATACATAAGTCAAAAATCCCACATAGCGTTTTTGACCGATGTAGGAGTGATAGACACAGAAGTCCACGGCGACATAGTCCAGACAACTATGCCAAAAGAGATGGAACTAAAAGTGCCATTTGATATAGATGGCTTAACATGGTGGAAAGTAGATACCGGTGTGCCACATATGGTAGCCGTGGTGGAAGATATAGAAAATTTTGATATATTTAAGATACGGCAAATACGGCAAAAATATGAGGCAAATGTAAATATAGTCAAACTAATATCAAAAGAGTATATAAAGGTGCGAACTTATGAGCGAGGAGTAGAGGACGAGACACTAGCCTGTGGCACTGGTATGGTGGCTTGTTTTTTGTGGCTTGAAAAGTTGGAGCTAGTAGGCAGTGAGACAAAAGTATCACCACGAAGCAAAAAAGATATAGATATAAAAAGAGAAGATGGAAAAATATATTTCAAAGGAGAAGTTTATGAACAAAAGATTGATTAAGATAGTGTTGTGGCTATCAGTGGCGATATATGCCACAGCTGGAGGTTTGCCACAGAGTTATTATAAGATAAAGTCTGTCAAGAAACAAAAAGAGATATTTTTCGGCACATTGATACCGATGATAAAAAATCAAAACAGCATAATATTGGGCGATAGGGAGTTTGTGAAAATGTTTTTCAATGATAGGCAAAATATGGAAACAAACAGCACAAATATCACTAGGCTAAAAAAGTTAAAAAGTGAGTATAAGATAAAAAAGTTATACAACAAAGCTGAGTATATGCACAAGATAAACACTATACCTACATCTATAATACTAGCTCAAGCGGCTTTAGAGAGCGGCTGGGGCAAGAGTAGGTTTGTGCGAGAGGGCAACAATATCTTTGGACACTGGACTTATGGCAAACGAGGTTTGATACCAAAAAGGCGAAACAAAGGAGCCAGGCACAAGATAAGGATATTTGACTCACTTGAGGATTCGCTAGAAGCATATATGCAAAATGTAAATTCAAACGGAGCATACAAAAGAGTTCGCTCTTTGCGAGCGAGTGCTATAAAAAAGGGCAAAAAGGTAGATGGACTAGATGTATATAGAGGTTATATATACTACTCAGAGTTAAGAGAAGAGTATCTAAGACGGCTGAAAAATATGATAACTTACAACAAGTTATTAAAATATGACAAGGAAAATTATGAACAAAAGTAAAGTATGGAAAATGGGCGACAACATAGATACAGACTTGATAATAGCAGCAAGATATCTAAGCAGTAGCGACCCACAACACCTAGCTAAATATGTGTTTGAAGATATGGATAGTAGCTTTGCTTCAAGTGTTCAAGATGGCGATGTGATAGTAGCTGGAGAAAATTTTGGTTGTGGAAGTAGCCGTGAACATGCACCTATAGCGCTCAAGGCATCTGGAGTCAAAGCAGTCATAGCGAAGTCATTTGCTAGGATATTTTATAGAAATGCCTTTAACATGGGATTGCCTATATATGAACTATCGATGAGCGATGATATATCTCAAGATGATATGCTGACTATAGATGAACAAACAGGCAAGATAGAAAACATATCCAACAAGCAGGTTTATAGTTTCAGCCCAATACCGCCGTTTATGCAAGAGCTGGTGCGAAGTGGAGGTCTCATGAATATGGCAAAAAAGAGGCTAGACTAACATGAACAAAAACAAAAAAGTAGCCATAGTAGGTGCTGGACTTGTGGGAGGGACGACTGCATATACTCTAGCTATGATGGGGGTTTGTCGTGAGATAATCCTATACGATATAGATGCGAGTGTAGCTATAGGCAAAGCTATGGATATAGCACAATCTGTGCCAAATATGACACTAGATACAAAAGTATCGGCAGTGAAAGATATATCTGGGCTTGTTGATTGTGATATCGTGGTCGTGACAGCAGGTGTGCCACGAAAAGGCGATATGACTAGAGATGACTTGCTCGCGACAAATGCAAAAATCATGAAAGATATATCACAAAATATAGCTATATATTCGCCAGATGCAGTTTTGATCTGTGTATCAAATCCACTAGATATCTTGACTTATGTAGCATATAAGACCACAGGCTGGGAACGACATAGGATTATAGGTATGGCTGGAGCATTGGATACAGCTAGGATGATATATGAGATAAATCAAAAAGTAGGAGATACGGACAAGCAGATCAAAGCTATGATGATAGGCGAACATGGACAACATATGTCGCCAGTGCCACAGCTATCGACCATAGGTGGTGTGCTGTTAGATGAGGTGCTGACACAACCAGATATAGATGATATAATCAAAGAGACCAAAAATGGCGGAGCAAAGATAGTCAAACAGCTGGGCTACAGTGCATACTATGCTCCTGCTTGTGCGGTATGTGTGATGGTGGAGGCTATATTAAATGACACTAAAACGACAGTGCCGTCTAGTGTGATATTGCATGGTGAGTATGGCTACTATGATATAGCTATAGGTGTGCCAGTAGTTATAGGTGGCCGTGGAGTAGAGAGTATATTGGAGATAGATTTGGATAAGCAGACCAAAGATGAGTTTAGGTCATCTGTGGATTCTATACAAGATGGCATAAAGATACTACGAGACAAGGGATTTTTTAAAGATTAAAGTTAATTTGGAAATATAAGAATAAATTTATTTTATTTGGTTATAATTTCACACAAAAAGAAAAGGATAAATATGCTAAAGATATTATTGGTGGTAGTGTTGGCTACTATGTCGTGGTCAGTGACTGCCAAACAGGTTATGAACAAAGTTTATACAAAAGCAGACAAACACAAAACTCAAGAGTTTGATGTCAAGATGAAGATAAACAACAAAGACGGCGAAAGCAAGGAGAGGTTTTTTACAAACAAAAAACAGATAGCGAAAAGTGAGAGAAAAGGTCTCATAAAGTTTTATAAACCTACCAAGATAAAAAACAGCTCACTGCTGACTATATCAAAAAGTGGCGAAAAAAACCAGTGGATATATCTACCGGCATTTAGATCTATCAAAAAGTTAAACACCAAAGAACGGTCAAAAAGTTTTATGGGTTCGGATTTTAGCTATACAGATATAGCAGGGCGAGAGTTAAACGATGACCGACACAAGATGTTGAAAAAGGACAAAAAGTATTATTATATACAAAGCACCCCAAGAGACAAAAAAGATGCATATAGTAAGATGGAGCTGATCATAGACAAAAAAAAGTTCGTAGCACTGAAGATCATATTTTATGACAAAAAAGGCAAACAGCTCAAAACTTTGGACAACAAAGAGTTCAAAAAGGTAAAGGGAAGCTACTTTGCAGTGTTGTCTGTGATGAAAAACTTAAAACATGGTGGAAGCACCAAGCTAGAAGTCAGCGACATAACAGTGGGCGAAGATGTAGGCTACATAGGTATGAAAAGCCTGAAATAGTATGAGACAACTTCTACTGTGGCTATCGTTGATAGTGGTTTTGCAAGCGGAGAAACTAACTATAACACAAAAGCCAAAGTTTGAAAAAAATAGCGACAAGACAGAGTCGCTGTCTATAGATGGGGTTGATTATAAATCATCTACCAAAGATAAAAGTAGCAACTACTTAGAAAAGGTCTTTTCTGGCAATATTGGACTTAGTTTTTTTGATAGTGAGACTAGCAGTAGAGAGTCATATTTTGGCACTATACGATATGAGGATATATTTTTTGATTTTATCAAAGCAAAGATAGAGTATCAAGCCTCACAAACCAAAGTTACACAGACATATGATCTAGAAAAGTTTGGAGATAGAAACTCACAAAATACTATAGAAGTAGAGAGAAAATACAACACTAGTGGATTTAAAGAAGCATATGTAGATGTGAGTCTGGGACGATATGCATCTGTATCTGCTGGTAAGCAAATCATAGTGTGGGGACAGTTTGATGTCATCTCTCCTATAGATGCTGTGTTGCCGTTTGTAGAGTCTAGCGGTATCGTATCTATGTCAAAAGCACAAAACAGACTACCTATGAATGTGGGTATACTCAAGCTATATCCCACAGACAAGCTACACATAGAGGCATACTATTTTCCTGGTATCACCAGAGACCCTATGATACAAGATATTATAGACGATGGAGTGATATATTATGACAACAACCAAACGAATTTTAATATAAATCAAGTAGATATAGGTCAGCCAGAAGATGAGGCACACAGTGCCTTTCGTGTCATATATTATGGCGATAGTTTCACATTTGGGGTGACAAAGTTCAACGGCTATGAAAAGTATTTTAGCTTCAATGAAAACATAGCAAATGCTGGCACATACAACTTGACAGGAGTCGCACCAAAAGTAGAGAAGCTAAATATGACAGGAGTGGAGCTGTCTATCCCTGTAAACAGATGGACATGGAAGCTAGACTATGAGGAGCATAATTATAACGAGATGCTGTTTGATTATGGTGTTTGGTGGCCTTATGGTAGTATGGATACAGAGCAACTTGAGCTTAACAACTGGGTTTTGAATCAAAACGAAGGCAAACTATATATACCTATAACTGTCCAACTAGGTGCGATAGGGTTTGAATATAACTCTGACCTTTGGTCCACTAGCTTTGGTATGCTAAATATCTCAAGAAAATTTAAAGATAGTGAAACGGAGCGAAGATACCAACAAAGCATAGATATTAACTCAAGACTAACTGGAGAGCCGTTTGAAGAGACGACAACTGCTCCTATGTTTAACACTACAAGATTTTTGGACGAAGACAAAGAGAAGGCATGGGGTGTGGCTGTGGGTATATTTGGTGGAGCGAGTGGTATGACAATATATTACAAAGATGTGCTGGCAGAGTCGCTGACCTATGGTATATCGTATGACTATCTCATGTACAATGCAGATGTGCTCACAGAAGAGGGACAATACGAAGTCTCCGAAGCCACAGGGGGCATAAGGTATTTTGCAAATTATAAATTTTAATATAACCAAAAGTTTCATACTTTTGTTTCAAGCTGTATTGCTAGGGGTTTTGGTATGGGGCGCTTCAAATATAACTATGGACAACAGCCGTTGGCTAGCCGATACACACCCAGTAAAAGTTGACAAGCTGTATCTTGAAAACAAATTTGGAGTCAAAGAATCCACCATAATCATAGTCAAGCTACCAGATAGCTTTTTCGCAAAAAAATATATAGATGAACTCAAAACTATCACCAAAAAACTCGAAGCCATAGAGATGATAGAGCAGAACATAAACACACCACTGACTAGCGATACAATCATAAACAAAAACGAAGAGCTAAACATAGCCAAATACGGCGATGCTTTGGATGATGGAGTCATAGATATAAAGCAGTTTAAAAAAAGATTTACAAACTCTATATACAATCATGAGCTAGTATCGAAAAGTGGCAAACAGTTTGCTGTGGTAGTCGGTATAGATAGGCAGTTTAAAAAACACCACTACCGCACGAAACTTATCAAAAATATAGAAAACATATTAAAAGAGACAAAACACTTCACGGACTATAGTTTCGCAGGTTCTACACCGCTGTTTTATGAGATAGACAACAAAACTTTGTATAGTATATCTAGCTCTCTTGCTATATCGTTTGGGGTATTTTTGTTGCTTATTATACTCGTGTATAGGGACTTTTATAAGGTTTTGATACTAAGCATGAGTGCCATATCGGCAGTGCTTTTGAGCATAAATGCTATAAAGTTCCTACACATAGACCTAAACAGCATAAACATAATCATCCCAGTCATCGCCATAACTATAGCAGTAGCCGACACCATACATATACTCAGCAAATACGACAGACTACGACAACACAAGCACAGACTACGAGAAACTTTTCGCCAGACCATATCGCCTGTGTTTTTCACCAGCTTGACTACCGCAGTAGGATTTGGGTCGTTTTATTTTAGCGAGATCACACCTTTGCAAAACTTTTCTAGTGAAGCATTTGTAGCTATTGGTAGTATATTTGTGTTTTCTGTGCTGTTTGTGTATCTGAACTTGTATATGTTTGGCAGTAGATTGACCCACAGAGGAACCAAAGAACCATACAAGGTGATATATTTTCTATATAAATTTGTCCAAAAAAGATACAAAATGATAATAGCAGTAAGTTTCGCAGCTATTTTGGTCTCTGGCTTTTTTCTGTCTAAACTCACCACGGAGACAAATTTCTTGAAAGTGTTTTTCCAAAAAGATGAAGCACTGACAAAAAATTTCGGTTATTTTGACACAAATTTCAACGGCACCGGCAACTTTGATATCATCATCAAAAAGCGAAAAGCAGACTTTGAAAACTTAGAGCAGTTTGAAGCGATAGTCAAACTACAACAAGAGCTACAAAAAGTCAAAAATATCATCACGACTAAGTCATATACAGACTATATATCTATGATAAACCGCGAAGTAATAGGAGGCAAATATCCTATAAGCGATGAGGAGCTAGCTCAAGAGATATTGTTTATAAGTTTTTCAAAGTCCGCTGAGAAGCAGGAGATAATATCAAACTATGTAAACTTTGACTACTCACAAGCTAGGATAAATATAAAGACACCGAACTTGGGTTCGTCTCAATCCAAAGAGCTGATAGATAACATACAAGCTATCATCCAGACACAAAACATATCCAACTATGTGCTAACTGGCAACGAATATTTTGTATTTAAGTTAAGCGATTATGTAGTCCAGACACAGCTAGAAAGTCTTGTGCTGTGTGCTGTGTTTGTGTTGTTTGTGTTTTTGATATTGTATGGACTGAAATACGCTCTCATCGCATTTGTGGTAAATTTTTTGCCTATAGTTGTGACTCTTGGATATTTGGTTGCTATGGGAGATAGCTTCGACTTTGCTACAGTTATCATAGCTGGTATCGCTATAGGATTTTGTGTAGATGATACGATACATATGATGCATCAGTTGAAAAGCCACAAGACAAACAGCGAAAAACTAGCCGTGCTACATAGTGTGAGAGTGCTATATCGACCGCTACTTTTGACTACTGTTATACTAGGTATTTGCTTTTTTAGTTTCTACTTTTCATCTATGGTGGTCACACAGAAGTTTGGGTTTTATACCTTGATAGCTATCGTGTTGGCATTTTTGAGTGACATCATCTTGCTACCTGCTATGGTGTTGGCATTTGTCAAAAAGAGCGACAAAAGGACGATAAAACAGATAAAACTAAAAGGCACATCAAAAAGCAGCTACAAATAGACAACATAAAATATTTGATATATTTTAATACAATACAAAAAGGACAAAATATAAAAACATCTCCACACAGACTAGATTTATCATGAGATGCACCTCTTGTGGTGGGTTTAGTTGGGCTATATTGTGTGCGTATTGTCGCACAAAATTGCTTCGTCCATCTGTATCCAAAAGAGTGATAGACGATGGCTTTGCTGTGTATAGTTTCTATCACTACGAAGAGATACGAGCCTTGGCCGATGCGAAGTATTATTTCTATGGCGATAGAGTATATAACACACTAGCAAGATTGTCATACAAGTTGTTTCGTCCCAAATTTGATGACAAAGTTGTAGCCGTCCCTATAGACGACCATACACGACACGACTTTTCACAGACAGCGATACTGGCGAGACACTTTTGTCAGCCAAACATAGATGTAAAGTATGGCACTCTCAAAGCTACAAACCATATCAAATATGCTGGCAAAGACCTGGCCTATAGACAAAAGCACAAACGGAAGTTTCGATATACAGGCAAAAGTGGTCTCAAGGTCGTCCTCATAGATGATATCATAACTACGGGGCTGACCATACTTGAAGCAAAAAAATGTCTAGAACAACACGACTGCGAAGTGCTTTTTGCTCTGACTTTAAGCGATGCGAAAGATTGATACGATATAATACTATATGAAATATTTTGAACTGACCCATCTAAACGACCATCTGCAACAATACAAACAGCTAAACCATATAAAAAGAGTGAGTGAAAATGTGTTGAAGCTAGAGTTTGAGATTGACAATATCTATTATTTTGACATGACCAACGGTCAAAGCGAAGTGTTCAAAAGACCAGATAGCGACTACGAGAACAAAAGTTTCAAAGCACCGTTTGATGTGATGCTAGCCAAACATATACGAAAAACAGATATAAAAAATATAAGCATAATAAACGAAGACAAGATACTGAACTTTTGTTTGCTGCAAAAGTCTAGCTACAAACAAACCGAGATAAATATCCAGTTTGAATTTACAAGTAGGCGAACAAATGCTATAGTGTTGAACAAAGACGGCGAAGTGATAGAAGCTTTGAGACACATAAGCGATGCTGTGTCATCTAGGGTGGTCAAAGTAGGACATATACTGCAAAATCCGCCTAAACCCCTCTATATACCTATACAACAAAACATAGAGGATATGGATAAGTATTTGCTAGATATATATAACAAAAGGTATCTACATAGTCTAAATATGACTAGAAACCAAAAGTTAAGTGCCGTAGTGAAAAGTAGACAAAAACTCCAAAAGATATACGATGGATTTGAGAATATAGCACAGCTAAATGACAAGCTAGTAGATACTTCACGACAAGCAGACAAGATATTGCAGACACTATATCAAAAAACAGGCTACGAGAAAAGCATAGCTAGTAAGTTGTCAAACGATATGTTCAAACAATGCAAAAAACTCAAACAAAAGATCAAAAACCAACACATAGAACACTCAAACATAAAACAAAAGATAGAGTTCCTAGACAAAGCTATAGCCACGATAGACAACTCCACATCTATAGAGGAGCTGGAGTTTTATTTTCCAAAAAAACAAAAACAAAAGAGCAAAACCAAAGTAAAGATGCCATACAAACAGTTTGTATATGGCGAGTTTATCATAAGGTTGGGGCGAAACGAAACCGAAAACAGCTACTTGCTAAAACATAGCAAAAGCAGTGATATATGGTTTCATCTCAAAGACAGGCCGTCTTGTCATCTTTTTGTGTTGACGAAAAAAAAGCAACTCCCAGCAGAACTTTTAGAAAAATGTGCTATAATAGTCACTAAATTTTCAGTAGATGGTATAGGTGATTATCTGGTAGACTACACGAGGCGGTCAAATGTCAAAGTAGTATCAAAAGCAAATGTCACATACAAAGACTACAAGACGATAAAGACAAGGATATAGATAGATGATAAAAACAAACGAGTTCAAACAGCTACTCATAGATAGCTTAAACTTAGAAGATATGACAGTAGATGATATAGCAGACGATGAGGTGCTGTTTGGTGATAGTGGTCTAGGGCTTGATAGTGTGGATTCTATAGAGTTGGTCATAGCTATAGACAAAGCCTACGGAGTGAAGATAACAGACAACAAAAACTACAACACTATATTTGCTAGTGTCTCAAACTTGCTAGCATATATCCATGAACAAAAAGCATAAAGCTTATATAACTCACTATGACTCTATAAGTCCAGCAGGATATGGCGACTGGTTGTTTGCAAATATCTTGTGTGGCAAAACAGCTCTCAAAAAAGATGACGATATATACAAAGATATATCACCCACGATAGGTCGTATAGTTTCTCCATATAGTTTCGATGAAAATCTACACAAACTATGTCACGCAGTGCTGACCAAATCAAACTTGGTAAACTATGACAGCACCATGCTAGTCGTAGGTTCCTCTGTAGGTGGTATGCCAAACAGCGAACAACACTATTTTACAGATGGCTCATATGTTAATGTCCGTGCCGATACTCATGGTATAGATACGATAGCACACAAGTTAAAACAGCACTATAATTTCAAAGCCGATATAAGTTTCTCTACTGCTTGCACCTCTAGTGCAAATGCTCTAGGTTATGCTATGGAACTGATACAGGCAGATATATACGACTCTGTGTTGGTCGTAGGTGCCGATGAACTATGCCAAACTACAGTCCGTGGGTTTGATAGTCTAGGTGTGTTGTCCAAAAATATCTGCCGACCATTTGATGAGACTAGAGATGGCATGAATGTGAGTGAAGCTATAGCGGTGGTGCTGCTACAAAACCGACCACAATCCAAAGATGATATATCGCTTGTAGGTGTAGGATATAGTAGCGATGCTTTTCATATGACAAGACCACACGAAAACGCAACTGGTGCTATCATCGCTATGAGTGATGCTATAGCTACTGCCAATATATCGCCAGATGATATAGACTATATCAACTCTCACGGCACAGGCACGATAGCAAACGATGAAGCAGAAGCAGGGGCTATAGCGAAATTTTTTGCACACAAGCCATATATCAGCTCTACGAAATCCACCACAGGACACACACTAGGAGCCAGTGGAGCTATAGAGGCTATAGTGTGCTGTGAAGTATTGAAAGCCCAAACCGTGCCTAGCAACCGCCACGAAAAAACCATATACAAAGATATAAACCTAACTACACAAAACAAAAAAACCAACATAAGATATGCTATGAGCAACTCTTTTGCTTTTGGTGGCAACAACTGCTGTCTGGTATTCAAAATATGAATCTACTTTTAAAAAAATCAGCGGTAATATATGACCACAAACAAATAACAGAGCTAAACACCAAAGAGCTAGTCCCAAAGATGACACAAAGACGAAGACTCACAAGAGCATCGAAAATAGTTATATACCTAGATAGTATCATAAACTCATCAAACAAACCTATAGTATATGGTAGCAGTTTTGGCGAGCTTGAGTGTAGCGACAAAATACTTGATAGCATATCACAGCACCAGCCTATAAGTCCTACGGTGTTTCAAAACTCTGTCTATAATACAGCAGTATCCTACCTATCTATCAATAGTCAAAACCAAAGCGAGGTCATGACTATATCTAGTGGCGACAACACTAGCAAGGCATTGCTAGATATTGCTATGCTAAAAGCCCTCGCTAGACCAACTGTCTGTCTGTTTGCTACGGAGACACTAGATGTGCCAAATATAGACAGTTTTGTCGCTGGTGTTTCGTATCTGGAGGTGGGAGTAGCTATGACTATATCACTCACAGACAAAGATCCGACCATAGATATGCGAAATTTACAGCACATAAAAGCTATGCCAAACTCTATATCACTGCTAGTCGATATAGCTATTAGCTGCAAAGATGGACAAAACATAATACCATGGCAGATATAAATATACCACACAAATATCCGCTAAGATTTGCAAAAAAAGTTTTGAAATCCACGGCGACCACTAGAGATGTTTTGTGTAGCTTTGAGTTTGTGCCTACTATATCTATGCTACTTGAAGCGGCAGCTCAAAGCACTGCAGCTTTTTGTGATGACAGCGACCAAACACAAGGTATGCTAGTATCGGCAGAGCATATAGAACTTTTGGGAGATATATCAAATACTATTTATAGATGCAAGATAGAGATATTGTCACCTATAGACAACTACACAAAATACAGTTTCGAGATGCTTGATGGCACTACAAAGGTGTGTTTCGGCAAACTTTTGATAGGTTCAAATTAAGCTAACTTTAAGGTTGGGAAAAATATTTTTGCCTTAAAATAAGGATTTTGTCGATTTTTTAGCTTAAATTAAGATTAAAAAGATAAAATAGTATAAATTTAAAAAAGGAGCAAATATTGTTTGGGATTATAACCGATAGTATCAAAAATATATCAAATAAAATACGATTTAAAGACGATATATCTGCACTGAACAAAGCTATGCAGTCGCTCAAAAAAACTATGCTCAAATCCGACCTACACCACAAGACTACCAAAGAGCTCATATCCAAAGTAGAGTTAGACACAAAAAAGCACGGCATAGGGCAGAAAAACTTTATGTCTGCTTTGCAAAAATCTTTGCTACAAATATTGCAAACCCAAGGCAACCAAGGCTTCGTGCATGCAAAAACTCCACTGACAACTATACTCATGGCAGGGCTACAAGGTAGCGGCAAGACCACCACGACAGCCAAACTAGCCTTGTATCTCAAAAACAGAAACAAAAAGGTCCTCATATCGGCATGTGATACTCAAAGAGCGGCAGCAGTGGAGCAGCTACGACAGTTATGTGCCGATATAGATGTGGATCTATATAGCGATGAAAATGAAAAAAACCCAAAAACCATAGCCAAAGATGCCAAACAAAAAGCCCAAAAAGAGCTATATGATGTGCTACTAGTAGATACAGCAGGGCGGTTGGCTATAGATAGTGAGCTTATGGGCGAGCTTAAATCCATCAAAAAGGCTATACAGCCAGATGAGACCTTTTATGTAGCAGATATGCTCACAGGACATGACGCTACGAGGACAGCAGGGAGTTTTCACGAGCAAATAGGCATACAAGGTGTGGTGCTTACGAAGTTTGACGGCGATACCAAAGGTGGTGTGGCTTTGAGTATCGCTCACCAAATAGGATTGCCACTTCGGTTTGTAGGGACTGGTGAACATATGCCAGATATAGAGCCGTTTATACCACAACGCATAGTATCTAGGATCATGGGTCAAGGCGATATGGAAGGTTTGGCAGAAAAAACTTCAGGACTGATAGACGACAAAAAGCTCAAGCTAGTTAAAAGCAAGATAAAAAAAGGCGAGTTCAACTTTGATGATTTTCTAGACCAGATGAATATGCTCAAAAAAATGGGCTCTATGAAATCAATGTTGGGTATGATACCCGGTATGGGAAACATGGCATCGCAGCTAGGTTCTATGGATATAGAAAACTCCTCACAGATGAAAAATATCAAGGCTTTGATATCGTCTATGACCAAAAAAGAGAGGCAAGAGCCATCGGTGCTAAATCCTAGCAGAAAGATGAGAATATCTAGTGGAGCGGGACTATCTATACAGCAAACCAACAGGATATTAAAACAGTTTAAAAATGCATCAAAGATGGCAAAAAAGATGTCAGGCAAAAATGGCAAAGCCATGAAAGATATGATGAACAATATGGAAGGCAACCAGATACCGAGATAGGACATAGACAAGATGGCAATACTAAAAATTGATACAAGATTATCAATATTTAGTGTTGCTTGACAAACAAACAAAAAAAGGAAAAATATGACAACGATAAGATTGACAAGAATGGGGCGAAAAAAGATGCCATTTTATAGGATAGTAGTAACAGATAGCAGAAAAAGAAGAGACTCAGGGTGGATAGAATCTATAGGATACTACAACCCGATAGTAGAACCAAAAGAGCTAAAAGTAGATGATACTAGACTAGACTATTGGTTGAGTGTGGGTGCTAAAATGAGTAGCCGAGTGAAAAAGATCACAGGTAGATAGGCTATGAGCAAAGAGTTTGTAGAAAACTATTTGACACTATTGTTAGATGACGGTGTCAAGTTCGATGTGCACATAGAAGAGGTCAGCGACACTTTCGCTTATCTCAATATCACTGTGCCATCGGAATATATAGGTGCTGTCGTAGGCAAGCGAGGCATGCTGAAAAATGCAGTAAAAACAGTGATAAATGGTTGTAAATCAAAAAACCAAAAAGTATATAAGATAAATGTCAAAGAGAGCTAGCGAGTGATACAAGTAGCGACAGTAGGCAAGACAGTCGGACTAAAAGGTGAGCTTAAACTCCATCACAAGACGGATTTTGCAGACCAGTTTGCTGTAGACAAGGTGTTTTGGATAGAGCCAAACAAAAGTTTGCAGATAGAGTCCTACAAGAGACAAAGTCAGGCAGTGAAATTTTATGGGTTTGATACAGTAGAAGCATCGAGAACTCTCATAAACAAAGAGATATACACGACTATAGATGACACGAGAGAAAATTGTGCTTTGGGTAGTGGTGAGTATTTTTGGTTTGATATAGTTGGTTGCGAAGTTATAGAGCTAGATGAGGTGTTGGGAGTAGTGGGTGATATACAAAGATATGGCGATACTGATTATCTGTTGATAAACACAAGCAAAACTTTGGTAGATGATGGCTATGCAAAACTGTTTTTGATAGCCTATGACAAACAACAACTCACATGCGATATAAAAAACAAAAAGATTATAGCCTCAAATACAAAAGCTATACTAGAAAGTAGTTGAAATATGGATAAAACAATAGATAAGATAAAAACGATATTAGATGACAAAAAAGCTACAGATATAGCAGTGTTTGATCTATCAAGACAGAGTTATATAGTGGATACTGTGGTGCTGTGCACTAGCTTAAACGACAAACATGCACACTCTTTGATAGATAGTCTCAAAACCGATCTCAAAGTAGATGGCGAGGAGTTTTTGAGAGTAGATGATGGCGATGGTTGGATAGCTATAGATATGGGCGATAAGCTAGTGCATATCATGACAGATCAGTTTAGACAGCGATACGATATGGATCAATTTCTAAAAGATTTTGGCAAAAAGGAAACAAATGAATAAAAATATATTACTAGCGGTAGTCGTAGCATCGCTGTTTTTTGTAGCATGCGAAGAGAAACAAACGATAACCGAGGATAACCTAGCGAAAAAAACAGACAAGAGCAAACAGGTAAAAACAAAAGCAGAGCCAAAAGAGACAATTTTTAACTTTAAAACAACTGACGGCAAAGATATAAAGGTAGCTGTCAGTGATGATGGCTGGAAATTTCAATCAAAAGACTATGAAAATAAAATTGTGCTGCTAGATTTTTTTGCTACTTGGTGTCCTCCGTGCATACGAGGTATACCCCACCTAAATGAGATAACAAACAAATACAAAGAGGATGTAGTAGTGCTAGGACTTGAGATAGGTAAACGAGGCACAGGCGAAGTAGAAACACCAAAGACGATAAAAGAGTTTATCAAACAGCACAATATCATATACAAAGTAGCAAATGGAGAAGCAACAAACGAGATGATGTATGGACTAAAATCACTCAACGAAAACGGCTCTATACCATTTATAGTCATATTTGACAAGCACGGTCTCTACAACGAAAGTTTCGTAGGTATGGTGAGTCAAGATACTTTAGAAAAACAGATACAAGAGATCATGAAAGAGGACAAATAGTTGAAAAAAGTATTTTTTGTTTTTTTGTCTGTATGCTTACTTTTTTTTATAGGCTGTGAAGAAAAAGAAGTTGTCAAAAAACCGGTAAAAAAGCCTATCAAAAAAGTTTTTGTGTTGAAAAATTTTGACGACAACAAAAGTATAACCATAAGACGAAACAACACAACTTTCAAAGCCGACAACGGCAAGGTTACGGTCGTTGATTTTTTCGCTACTTGGTGTGCTCCTTGTATAGTAGAAGCTGAACATCTCAACGAACTATATGAAAAATATGGACAAGATATAAATATAGTGTCGGTGTCGTTGGAAAAAAAGATATCTAGACGGGCATTGAGCAAATTTAAGAGAGACAACAAAGTCAAATATGATATAAACTATAGCAAAGACGGCTTTGCATTGTCCAAAGCCATAGGCATAGTTCGGTCATATCCTACCATGTTTTTGATAAACAAAAAGGGTAAAATCATAGAAAAATACGTAGGTATAGTGCCTATAGAGATGCTAGAATATGACATAGAAAAAACTATAGGACAACAGTAGTTTGTTTGATATTTTCAAAAGCAAAAAACAGACTAAGCTTGGTTTTGATGATATAGAAGTCAAGCTAATAGAGTCAGATATCGACTATGATATAGTGCAAGATATTATGAGAGGATTGCCGAAAGAAATATCGCAAGACCAACTCAACAGTAGGTTATATGAGATGTTTGATATTGCCAGTGATGACACAAAACCTCTCACAGATGACAAACCGTTTGTCGAGCTAGTGTTTGGCGTAAATGGTGCTGGCAAGACCACTACCATAGCAAAGCTAGCTAACTTATACAAACAACAAGGCAAAACTGTCATACTAGGAGCTGGTGATACATTTCGTGCGGCCGCTATAGAGCAGCTAGATATATGGGCTAGCAAGTTATCTGTGCCTATAGTCAAGACACAGCAAGGACACGATAGTAGTGCTGTGGCATACGATACTATCAGCAAGGCAGTAGCCAAAGGCATAGACCGTGTCATCATAGATACAGCAGGGCGACTTCAAACACAAAAAAACCTAAACAAAGAGCTACAAAAGATAAACAAAGTTTGTCAAAAAGCCCAACCAAATGCTCCACATAGAAAACTTTTGATAATAGACGGCACACAAGGAGGCACAGCAGTAGCGGGTGCTAAAGAGTTTCACGATATCATAGGTATAGATGGAGTTATCATCACAAAGCTAGACGGCACAGCCAAAGGTGGAGCGGTGTTTGGTGTGTCTCATACTCTAGGATTGCCTATATTGTATGTAGGCTATGGCGAAAAACAAGATGACCTAAAAAAGTTTTCGCCAAAAGAGTTTGTAGATGATTTGACAAGGAGTATATATGGATAAATTTGATGAAATATCTTTTGAAGAGTTTAAAGACAATTTTGAACCGATACAAAATTTTATGGACGATGAAGCCGGTATGAGTGGCATATTGTTTGATATTTATGGCGATGAGCTGGAGTATATCAAAGAGGAGTCATCTGCTGGGACTGTCTGGACTTTGATACAAAAGCATGATGACAGATACATACTAGAGGGGTTTCATATCACAAATAGAGTAGGATATATCATCACCTCTATAACAAATACAGATATAAAAACAAAGCTCAAAGTAGTGTTTGAGCCACAAGAGACTACACTAGAACAGTCGCAAACAAATACCACACAGACAGATAATAGTCTGTGGCAAAAAATAAAGCACTTTTTTCGATGATAGTAGGACTAGTAGGAATCATAGAAAAAAAGGAACCCACAAGGTTGGAGCTAAATGTGAGCGGAGTTATATATGAAGTGTTTGTATCTATCAACTGTAGCAGCAAAATACAGGGTAAAGATATCACGATACGAACTACACATATTATCAAAGAGGAGTCGTCAAATCTATATGGCTTTGTAGATAAAGATGAGCAGAAGATGTTTGACACAGTTATCAAGATAAATGGAATAGGACCCAAAGTAGCACTGGCTATCTGTAGCACATTTACCCCGGGTAATTTCGCTACAATAGTAGCAAACAAAAGTGTAGATATGCTAAAATCTGTGCCAGGCATAGGACCAAAAGGTGCTAGTAGATTGCTAGTGGAACTTAGCGGTTTTGTAGTAGATGGTGACGATGACAACAGTAGTATAAATATCCAAGAAGCCACTATGGCTTTGGAGAGTTTAGGCTTCAAAAAAGAGCAGATAAGAAAAGCGATAAGTGGATGTGATATAGGCGATACAGCGGAACTTATACGACAAGCACTCAAAAGATTACAAAGGTAAAATATGGTATATGGTATAATATTTGGAAGCAAAAGTTTCGAACACGAGATAAGTATAGTCAGTGCTATCGCTATGAAAAAGGTGCTAGACAGACAGCCTGTCTATATTTTTGCAGATAGCCAAAAGCAGCTTTATAATATACCAGCAGAGAATATCACATCAAAACTTTTTAGTAGTGGGAGTTATAAAAAGTTTGATACTCTCACTATAAAGCATGGTGGGTTTTTTTCTAAAACTATGTTTGGTGAGACTAAACTAGAGTTTGATGTCGTTTTGAACTTGATACATGGCAAAGATGGAGAAGATGGCACTGTGGCATCGTTGTTGGAGTTTTTTGATATAGCTTATATAGGACCACGACTAGAAGCGAGTGCCATAAGCTATAACAAAACCTTGACAAAACTATATGCCAAACATATAGGAGTGGCGGCATTGGAGTTTGAAAGTTTCAAAAAAGATAACGATATAATAGTAGAGGATTACCCTGTCATTATCAAGCCATCGTGTCTAGGAAGTAGCATAGGCGTATCGATAGTCAAAGACAAAGAGCAGTTGCAATATGCTGTAGATGTGGCATTTGAGTTTGATGATGAGATCATAGTCGAGCCGTTTATCAAAGATATCAAAGAGCTAAACATAGCAGGAGCCTGTATAGATGGTGAGTTTGTGTTTTCTATCATAGAAGAGCCTCAAAAGGGTGAGTTTCTGGATTTTGAAAAAAAGTATCTGGATTTTAGCAGAACTTCGCAAGTCTCCAGAGCCGATATCAGCGACAGTTTAGCAAAAAAAGTGAGAGATACTTTCGCCAAAGTTTACAACAACACATTTGCAGGAAGTATCATAAGATGCGACTTTTTCATACACGATGATGAGATAGTGCTAAACGAGATAAACTCTATCCCCGGTAGCTATGCTAACTATCTGTTTGATGATTTTAACCAAGTCATAGATGGCGTAGCTAGAAGTTTGCCACAGGTTATAGATATAAAGATTGATTATGCTTATGTCAATAAAATACAACAAGCAAAAGGCAAATAAATTGTGACAAAACTGATAGTAAAAAATTTTGGAGTGTTGAAAGATATAGATATAGTATTGAAAAAAACAAATCTATTTATAGGAGAAAACAGCACTGGCAAAAGTGTGTTGGCTAAGCTTATCACTGTCATCACAAATAAGACTTTAGTTGAAAAGAATATATTTAAAAAATTTCAAGACTATAATATTGATTTTATTAGCGATGATACTATTATCAAATTTACAGAAAAAGAATATGTTATCTTTGAGTTAAAAAATCATAAAATTAAATTGATGCCAAGCACTGTTAGATTGGCAGAACTTTATCCTATATTAGAACCCGTAATAAAATTAGAGAAAAATAAAACAGAACAAGATAAGGGGCTATTGGAAATAGAAACACAGTTCAACCAGTTTGTATCACAATATATTCCAGCAGAGAGAAATCTAATATCAATTTTTAACAATTCACTTAGTAATTTTATCGTAAACGATATACCTCTGCCGAAAACACTTTTGGAGTTTTCAGCACAATACAACAAAGCAAGACAGGAGATACAGCAGTTAGATCTGTTGGATATAAAATTTGAAACAGATGGCAAAAAAGATAAAATATATTACAATAGGACAGAATTTTTGTCTTTGGAGCATAGCTCTAGTGGTATTCAAACAGCAGTTCCTATGTGTCTTGCAGTCAAGTATTTTAACACAAAACACAATCATATCATAATAGAAGAACCAGAGCTAAACCTGTTTCCAAAAGCACAAGTAGATATAGTCAGGTTTATCATAGAAAATAGCGACAACAATCTATATCTCATGACACACAGCCCATATATTTTGTCCGCTCTAAACAGCTCTATACTTGCATATAAGATATCAAAAAAAAGCAAAATACAAAAACAAAAAGCAGACAAAATTATCCCCGCATCTCAACAAATAGATCCAAGCGAGTTTGGTGCATACTTGATAGAAAATGGCACCGCAATAGATATAGTAAGCAAAAGAGGACTGATAAATGAAAATTCTATAAGCAAATGTAGTGAAGATATAGATGATGAGTTTTATAGCTTGATGGATATCTATAGTGAGACAAAATAGATGATAAATATAGACAAAAAATGTATACAAAATATCTCAAAAACTCACTTTTTTATAAGCGATGATACAGAAAATAAGCCAGCTTTTATCACAGATAAATTGGCACAATTTGAGGTCAAAAACAATACAAAAAAAAATATATCTTTTTTGCAAATAGATGAGTGTGTCTATAGGTCAAAAGATATTGGCAGGTGTGATTGTGCTATATATAGTGGTGATACATTTTGCTTTGTAGAGCTTAAAACTTGTAAGCCAAAAAACAAACAAAAAAATAGACAAACAGCACAAAAGCAACTTAAGCAAACAATACTAAACTTCCAAAATCATACAATATTAAAAAGTAAAAAACTAGAAGCATATGTATCATTGACTTGTAAAAAAGAGATAAAAATAACCCCAATTTTACACACTCCCACACAAGACAAAATATTTGAATTTCAAGATGAATTAAATACAAGATTATATTATAGATGTATAAAGGAGTTTAATGTATGAGCAAGATAAGTTTTGAGAACTCACTTGATATTATAGACAAAATATTGTTTGATGATATATCGTCTGTAAAAGTCTCTTTGATAGAAAGTTTGGGCAGAGTTTTATCTATAGATATAGAAGCTAGCGAAAATTATCCAGCTAAACCGACATCGGCTATGGACGGTTATGCTATAAAATATGAAGATATGGATGAAAGATTAGAGGTGTTGTGCGACAATCCAGCAGGACATGCGAGCAAAGATATTGTAGCTCAAAAAACGGCTATAAAGATATTTACAGGCTCACTTGTGCCAGATGGCAGCGACACAGTAGTGCCGATAGAAAATATCCAATCATCTGGCAAATATATATCTATAGTGCAAAAAGTTCCAAAAGGATTTTCCATACGAAAAGTGGGTGAAAGCTACAAAGATGGTGAACTGCTTATAAAAAAAGGAGTGAAAATAGGATTTAGCGAGATAGGAGTGATGGCGAGTTTAAATATATCGTCTGTAGAAGTATATGTCAAACCTATAGTAGCGGTAGCTAGCACTGGAGATGAGATACTTGATATAGGACAAAAGCAGACAAGTCCATCGCAAATACGAGGCACAAATCATATCACTATGGAAGCTATGGCACGACTTCACGGCAGTGATGTGTTGCAGCTAGGTATCATAAAAGACGACAAAACCGCTATCAAAAATATGTATAAAACAGCTCTAAACAAAGCAGATATAGTGGTAACTACTGGCGGTGTATCTGTGGGGGATTATGATTTTGTCAAAGATATTATCAAGTTTGAGTTAGGTGCTGATGTGTTGTTTCATGGAGTGGCTATCAAGCCCGGACAACATATAGCAGTGGCTAAATTGGGTTCAAAAGTTATAATAGGACTTCCCGGATTTGCCTATAGTAGCACGGTCACATTTTTGCTATATGTTGTGCCGTTGATATACAAGCTACAAGGCATAAAATATGAGCTTGAACCTATCAATGCAAAAACTCTATCAAATATACCAGCGACAAACGACAAAGCAGTATGGACCGCATGTGATATACGAAATACACAAGGCAATCTCGAAGTGAGTATAGAGGACAAAAAACAAGGCACGAGTGCCATACTAAACAATCTAGTAGGAGACACATGTCTGCTATATCAAAAGCCAAATACTCCAGCTATAAAAAAGGGTGATACAGTCCAAGTGGTGCAAATATAGTGGCGAAAAAAACTATAAAATACCGCGAAAAATCGTTTGATATATCTTATGATATTATAAATCAAACACAATCATATACTATAGTTTTTTTACACGGATGGGGAAGCTACAAAGAGATTATGAAAAATGCTTTTGACAAAACTTTGAGCGAGTTTCGACACATATATATAGATATGCCCGGTTTTGGTAGAAGCTCAAACGATATGGCACTGACTACTTATGATTATGCAAATATAGTGCAGATATTTTTGGACCATTTTAAGACAAAAAACAAAAAACAGATAATAGCAGGACACAGCTTTGGTGGCAAAGTTGCTACACTTTTAGCTCCTGATATGCTAGTGCTTTTAAGCACGGCAGGTATAATAGAAAAAAAATCTGTGAAAACCAAACTCAAGATAATGATAGCAAAACTGTTTAACATATTTGGGTTAAGTTATATAACCAAACTTCTAAGAAGCGACGATGTATCTAGTATGAGTGAAAATATGTATAAAACTTTTAAAAATATTGTAGATGAGGATTTTAGCGATAAGTTCAAAAACTATGGCAAACCTGCTATGATTTTCTGGGGCAAAGAGGACAAAGCAACATCTCTAAACTCCGGTGAACTTATACATAAATATATAAAAGATAGCAAAATGTCCACTTATGATGGCGACCACTATTTTTTCTTGAAACACACACAAAACATAGCAGACAAGATAAAGGAAAATTTTGATAAATTATAAAGATACAATCATAGGCAAATCAGCCAAAGATGAGGTGCTGTCTGGTCTAGTAGTAGCAGTAGCTCTAGTGCCAGAGGCTATAGCCTTTTCGTTTATAGCACAAGTCAGCCCCATAGTGGGACTGTATGCGGCATTTATATTGGGTCTGGTCACAGCTTTGTTTGGTGGCAAACCAGGTATGATAAGCGGAGCAACTGGAGCGGTGGCTATAGTGTTGGTAGGATTGAGCATAGCATCAAAAGATATACTTATGACTCAAGGTCTTAGTGGTGATGAGTTAAGCTATGGCATAATCTCCTATATCACATATACAGCGATAATAGCAGGAGTTATCCAAGTATCTATAGGAGCTTTGCGGTTGGGAAAGTTTATACGACTTGTGCCACAGCCGGCTTTGCATGGGTTTGTCAATGGTCTAGCAGTCGTCATAGCTGTAAGCCAGTTTAAGTTTTTGCAAGACTCTACATATATCATGTCTGCTATCATCATATTTACTATGTCTACGATGTTTTGGTTGCCGAAGCTTACCAAAGCAGTGCCGTCTGGTCTAGTAGCGATAGTCGTATTTACTTCTATAGTTTACATATTTAAACTTGACACAAAACTAGTAGGCGATATGGCAGATCTGTCACAGTTTAGCGGAGCTTTGCCTACATTTAGTTTGCCATCTGTGTTGTTTTCTGCTGATGCATTTGTGCTAGTGTTGCCGTATGCTATCATCGTAGCACTAGTAGGTATCATAGAATCACTCCTGACTTTGTCTGTGCTAGACGAGATAAGTGGCACAAGAGGAAGTGCAAATCAAGAGTGCATAGCACAAGGTGCAGGCAATATCACTTGTGGATTGTTCGGTGCTATGCCCGGATGTGCCATGATAGGTCAAAGTATCATCAATTATACATCTGGTGGAGTTGGTAGGCTATCGTCTATCGTAGCATCGGTAGGTTTGATACTGCTAGTAGCTACTATGACCGATATTTTAAATGCCATACCCATAGCTATACTTGTAGGGATTATGTGGATGGTTGCTATCGGCACTTTTGAGTGGAGTAGTTTCAGTCGTATTACCAAGATGCCACGAAGTGATGCCTTTGTGCTAGTAGTTGTGACTATCATCACGATATTTTTTGACCTGGCGGTCGCCGTGATATCTGGTGTCATCATCTCTGCTTTGGTGTTTGCATGGAATCATGCGAAAGTGACAGCCAAGACACATAGGGAAGACACAGACGATGGGCAGCTCAAGATATATGAGTTTGATGGACCGCTGTTTTTTGGTAGTGTTGTATCGTTTATGGGCGAGTTTGATATAGCTCATGATCCATCTAGTGTGGTGTTGGATTTTAAAAATGCCAGAGTGATGGATATAAGTGGAGTTGAGGCTATAGATGCTATCACGAAAAAATATCTCGAAGCTAAAAAAACTATCAAAATACGACACCTAAGTGGTGAGTGCAAACAGATGATGAAAAATGCCAAACAGTTCTGCACTTTTGAAGAGGATGATCCTAAATACAAGGTTGTGTATGATTACTAATGATATAGAACTATTTGAAAAGCTTTTGTCTTTTCGTTCGGTAACACCATACGACGATGGATTGTTTGATTTTGTAGATGAATATATGGGGGATAAGTGGCATATAGTAAAGCTGGATTTCGGAGTGGTTAAAAACAGAGTTTATACAAAAAAGTTTAGCGACAAAGCTCTAAACCTATGTTTCGCAGGACATATAGATGTAGTGCCAGCAGGAGATGGCTGGAGTAGCGATCCGTTTGTGCCTATAGAAAAAGATGGCACTATCACAGCAAGAGGCACACAAGATATGAAAAGCGGAGTAGCTAGTATGCTATATGCTTGCAAAAATATAGCGAAATTTGATGGCACTATAACCATATTACTCACAAGTGACGAGGAGGGCGATGCGGTTGATGGCACCGTGCGAGTATTGGAACATATGAAAACAAATAGTATCTTGCCAGACTTTGCGGTTGTAGCCGAACCTACATGCGAAAAGATATTTGGCGACACTATAAAGATAGGTAGGCGAGGCAGTATAAATGGCTATTTAGATGTCCAAGGAGTGCAAGGACATGCGGCATATCCACAAAAAGCAGTCAATCCTATAGACCTCATAGCCCCCATATTATCACAAATATCAAACAAAGACCTAGACAACGGAGACGAGTTTTTCGCCCCGTCCAAGCTAGTCATCACCGATATAAGAGCTGGTATGGAGGCGACCAATGTAACTCCTAACAATCTCAAACTTATGTTAAATGTGAGAAACTCGACCAAAACCGACCAAAAAGATGTGCGAAACTTGATAGATGGGCTGTGTGACAATCTAAACTATAAGTTTCATATGACTCAAGGTTCCTATCCATTTGTCACAAACAAAGGCAGCTACATAGTCAAAAAATTGCAAAAAAGTATCAAACATATATTAAATATAGACACAAACTACAGCACAGCAGGAGGCACTAGCGATGCTAGATTTTTCGCCTCTTTTGACGTAGATGTGGTAGAGTTTGGAGTGATAAACGACAAGATTCATAGTGTCAATGAAAGCACCACGATATATGAGGTCAGTCATCTAACAAAAGTATTTGAAGAGTTGATCAATGAGTTTTAAGATACAATCAACCCAAAGGCGATATATGGATAAACTCACAGGCAAAAGTATGGCTAAAATACAAGCCCATACACCACCTACGGGGACTTTGCGACCGTGCCAAGAGCAGAGTAAAAACTGGGACACTACACAAAATCTATACATAGAGGGCAACAACCTAGAGATGCTCAAACTCCTACAAAAATCATACTACAAAGATGTAAAGATGATATATGACAAGCTAACAAGATACATACGATACCAGACAAACATATTGCCTATGGATGAGAGCGAAGAGGCAAACTTCGCTTTGTTGGCTGTGTGTCTTGATAGTGATATGGATTTAGATGTGGTGCATGGTATAGCGAAGCTCAAAAAAGAGTTTGGAGCCAAAACTATGAGAGTGGTATTTAGAGATAGTTGCTTTGATGATACTGTCGTCAAGACAAATACATATTGTATCTTGAAAGACAACGGAGCTGATTGGATAGAGTGTGCGTAGAGATGATTAAGAAAATACTACTTAAAAAAACTGCCACTTATGATGATATTGGTACAGAAATTTCTGATCTAAAAAAGATAAATTTCATTTACGGAGCTAATGGAAGCGGAAAAACTGTATTTTCTAATTTTATTGCAAATACTCAAGATTTGAAATTTACAGATTGTTCTATTGAATGGGATCAGAATCAAGATATAAAAACATTAGTTTATTGTAACTAAACTTTCTATTTGTGCAAAGTCCAATATTTTTATGAGTTTTTCTTCTTTGGAACTTAATGTTCCGTCCGTTTGGACAAAGGCAGGAAACAAAGAATTTTCCAAATTTAACACTTTTAACCACATTTGTGACAAGCCTGAAGTTTTTTTAGATACAATGGTCATACTGGATTCTTTTTTGGGTTTTTTATTGTGGTATCGACCATAAAACAATAAGGTTTTCAGTGTTTTTGAGCTAAAATGAAGTAAATTATCAACTATTTAGGTAATTTGTAAGCGGCTCAAAAATATATATTTGGAGTAAATAATGTCAAAAAAAACTATCTTAATAGTTGTCATTATATTGATAGTTGGAATATTTGTTTATGTATTTTTTATAGATGATCAAACAAACCCAAAATCAAAAGAACAATCAAAAGAACAACCAAAATCCCCAACTACCAAAAAAAATAAAACTGCCCCATCATACAAAGATGTATTTAAAGAACCAAAAGAACAACAAGATGCATTGCAAAAACTAAAAGAACACAAAGAGTTGCAACAAATAGATGAAGAGTTTAAAAAGATTATCCAAGAAGCAGATGCTTTCATAGAAAAAAATAATCTAATACTACCTAAAAAAGAACTAACCAAAGAACAAGAACAAGAACTAGAAGAGTTTGAAAGTCAAATGAACGATATACAAAACCAACTACAGGAGTTGTCAAATGAGAAATAAAATATTGATTTTAGTACTACTTTTTATAAGTAGTTTAACAGCAAACACAGTAAGCAATCTTAAAGGCGATTTGTCTATCAATCAAGGTGTATTGAATTATAATGTACCTTTAAGTCTCCCTACAGGAACAGCAGGAGTAAAACCTAGTGTTTCTATAAGCTACAATTCAAGTGGTCCAAATGGTTATGTAGGAGTGGGCTGGAGCATGAGTGCTGGTCAAAGTGCTATAAGTAGATGCGCATACAACTTAGCAATGGATAGAAAAATACAGGGTGTAAAATACAATAACGAAGACAATATCTGTTTAGATGGACAAAGACTGGTTGTAGTATTAGGAACCAAGTGGAGTAGTGGCAGTGAATATCGCACTAAGATAGATACTCACTCAAAGATAGTATACGATGGAACCAACTTCAAGGTATACACAAAAGCAGGAGATATCAAAGAGTATAAACTTTATAATCAAGCTTGGCTACTATCAAAGATAAGTGATAGGTTTGATAATGCTATTGATTATAACTACAATACAAACTCATCTGAGACATACCTTTCATCTATAACCTATTCAAACAACAAAGTGCAACTCAACTATGAAGAAAAGCTAGATAAATTTAGCGGATACTCAAATGGCAAGAAAATAGAACTAACAAAAAGATTAAAATCTGTTGATATAAAAAGTGATAGCAAAACTCTAAGAACTTATGAGCTAGAATATAATTCTCAAGATTTAAGCACAGATAAATCTACTTTGAAAAGTATTATTGAATGTAGTGGTGGGGTTTGTTTGGAGCCGTTGGCGTTTAGAAATACAATTAAAGGTAATATAAACTTCTCAATAAAAGCTCACCCAAATGTAAGAGCAAAGACATCTGATGTAAAACTAATAGATCTAAACGGAGATGGTTTTCCAGATATATATGAAGTAGATGATGATGCTGATAATATATGGATCAATGATGGGAGAGGTAATTTTGGATTAAGTTCACACCATCCAAATGTAAGAGCAAAGACATCCGATGTAAAACTAGTAGATCTAAACGGAGATGGTTTTCCAGAT